>CP019797.1:60000-262500 GCA_002951995.1 Stenotrophomonas acidaminiphila | reverse complement strand
CTTCGGAATCGGCCTCAGCGCCTTCTTCCTAGTGCCCGGCGTTTCCGTCCGAGCGAGCCGCCCATTATAGCCGGCTTTTCCGCTTCGTCAACACCTCGTTTCGAGGTTCGACTCCGCTGCTCCAACCGCAAACCCGAGGGCTTTTCGTCGAAGCGAGCCGCCTATTATGGCAGCCTTTTTGTTGCCGTCAACACCTGCGTGAGGGTGACTTCAACTTCCTGCCTTCGCCGCCAACCACCGGCCGGCGGCGAAGGAGCGGAAGTATGCAACCTGTTACAGGTTTTGGGAAGAGGCAAATACACAGCACCTGCACATCCCGCACCCCGTGGACGGGTACGCCGCCACGGGGCCATGAACTACGGGGTCAGGCGGCAACCAGCAACACCCGCGCGAACGTGCGCTTGCCCACCTGCAGCAGGCCTTCGAAGCCCGGCTGCAGGACCGTCTGCGCATCCTCGACCACCTGGCCGTCCACCTTGACCGCGCGCTCCTTGAGCTTGCGCGAGGCTTCCGAGTTGCTGGGCGTCAGGCCGGCGGCGGTCAGCAGCGCGCCGATGCGCAGGCCGTCGGCCGGCACCTTCACTTCCTGCAACGGCAGCTGGGTGATGTCGCCCTGCCCGGTCACCGCCGCATTCCAGCCGGCAATCGCCTGCTCGGCGGCGGCCGCATCGTGGAAGCGCGTGGCCAGTTCGCGCGCCAGGCGCAGCTTGATCTCGCGCGGGTTGATCGCGCCGGCGTCGACATCGGCGCGCAGCTGGCTGGCCTCGGCAATGGAGATGTCGAAGCTGAGCAGGTCGATCCAGCGCCACATGAGGGTGTCGTCGATCTTCATGGTCTTGGTGACGATGTCGATCGCCGGTTCGCTGATACCAATGTAGTTGCCCAGCGACTTGGACATCTTGTTGACCCCGTCCAGGCCCTCCAGCAGCGGCATGGTCAACACGATCTGCGGCTTCTGGCCGTAGTGCTCCTGCAGGCCGCGGCCCATCAGCAGGTTGAACTTCTGGTCGGTGCCGCCGAGCTCGACGTCCGCTTCCAGCGCCACCGAGTCGTAGCCCTGCACCAGCGGGTAGAGGAATTCGTGGATGGCGATCGACTGCTGGGCAGCGTAGCGCTTGGCGAAGTCGTCGCGCTCAAGCATGCGCGCCACCGTGTGCTGGCCGGCCAGGCGGATCATGTCGGCCGCACCCATCTTGCCGAACCATTCGGAATTGAAGCGGACCTCGGTACGCGCGCGGTCGAGCACCTTGAACACCTGCTCCTCGTAGGTGCGGGCATTGGCCAGCACGTCTTCGCGCGACAACGGCTTGCGGGTGACGTTCTTGCCCGAGGGGTCGCCGATCATGCCGGTGAAGTCGCCGATCAGGAAGATCACCTGGTGCCCGAGATCCTGGAACTGGCGCAGCTTGTTGAGCAGCACGGTGTGGCCCAGGTGCAGGTCCGGGGCGGTGGGGTCGAAGCCGGCCTTGACCCGCAGCGGACGGCCGCTTTCCAGACGCTGGCGCAGTTCATCCACCTTGAGGATTTCATCGGCACCGCGGCCGATCAGGGCAAGGGCTTCATCAATCGAGGACACGCTAGAACTCCCGGCTTCGCCGTCAGACATGAATGTGTTAAGTGCAGGTTAACCGCCCAATTCATCAAAAAGCCATGCGGCTCAATGGTTTGACGCGGTATTGAAGGGTGACTATGTTACCCGCGTTTGGGCCCGCGATCCGGGCCGTCCAGAGAACCCAGCGATGTCCCAACCCGATCACGGCCAGGCGCGCAAACAGCGCTTTCAGGAACGACTCCACGTCCTCCACGACACCGCCCTGCATCGGAAGTTGAAGCAACACCTCCCGGCCGCGTTCAACGAACGCTGGACCCGGCGCCACTGGATCCACGCCAGCCTGTTCGCGACCATCGGCGCGCTGGCGGCGACCATCGTGCCGGGCTTCTCCAATGCCATCGACGCGCCCCTGCCGTCGGCGCACGCGACCCTGGCCCTGCCACTGCCGCCGCTGTCGCTGGCCCGGCGCAGCGAAACCCCGGGCGACAGCTGGCAGATCCTGCGGGTGGAACGCGGCCAGACCCTGAGCGACCTGTTCGAGATCGCCGGGGTGCCGGCGACAGTGATGCACCGGCTGCTGGACCACCCGGGTACCCGCGAGGCGCTGACCCGGCTGCGGCCGGGGGCCGAGATCGCCTTCGACCTGCCGGTCAACGGCCAGCTGCGCACGATCCGCTTCGACCGCGACCCCAGCCACCGCGTGGAATTGACCCTGCAGGGCGACCAGATCCGCGAGAAGGTGCTGGAGCGCGCGACCACCACCCGCACCGTGGTCGCCAGCGGCGAGATCCGCAGCTCGCTCTATGCCTCGGCCCTGAAGGCCGGGCTGTCGCCCTCGGCCATCAACACGATGACCGACGAGATCTTCAAGTACGACATCGACTTCTCCAAGGACGTGCAGCCGGGCGACCGCTTCAGCGTGGTCATGGACGAGACCTGGCGCGAGGGCGAGCGCATCGACACCAGCAAGATCCTGGCCGCCACCTTCAGCACCGGCGGCAAGACTTATACCGGGTTCCGATTCGAGCGCGGCGGCAAGTCCGAGTACTTCGACCTCAACGGCCGGCCGCTGAAGAAGAGCTTCATCCGCATGCCGATTCCGTTCGCGCGGCTGAGCTCCACCTTCGGCTCGCGCCGCCATCCGATCCTCGGCACCATGCGCATGCACAAGGGCGTGGACTATGCCGCCGGCACCGGCACCCCGATCATGGCCGCCGGCGACGCCCGCGTGCAGTTCGCCGGTACCCAGCGCGGCTATGGCAACGTGGTGATCCTGGACCACGGCCGCGGCTACACCACGCTGTACGGGCACATGTCGCGCTTCGGCAAGATCCGCACCGGCCAGCGCGTGAACCAGGGCACGGTGATCGGTTATGTCGGCTCCACCGGCATGGCGACCGGCCCGCACCTGCACTACGAATTCCGGGTCAACGGCCAGCACCGCAACCCGCTGTCGGTGACCATGCCGCCGCCGGAGCCGCTGAAGGGCGCCGAGCTGGCCGCGTTCCGCGCCCAGACCGCGCCGGCGATGGCGCGCATCCAGGGCATGGAAGAGCTGATGTACGCCGATGCCGGCAAGGACAAGCCCACGGTCACGGCCAGTGCCGCGACCCCCGTGGCGGCCGGCAACAAGCGCGGCTGAGCCGCGCCGCCGCGTTGACGACAGGGGCAGGGAGCCTTGAAGCTTCCCTGCCCTTTTCGTTTCTGGCCCCGGCATGACCTCCATCGATCCGCAGCTGCCGTTGTTCCTCGGCCTGATGTCCGGCACCAGCGCCGACGGCATCGACGCCGCGCTGGTGCAGTTCCCGGCTGAAGGCGGCTGCCGGTTCGTGCACGGGCATACCTGCGACTGGCCGGCGCGGACCCGCGAGGCTCTGGTGGCGTTGGGACAGGGCGCCGAGCCGGCATCACTGGATGCGCTCGGGCAACTGGACGCCGAAGTCGGCATCGCCTTCGCCGCCGCCGCCAATGGCCTGCTGGAGCGGGCCGGGATCAGCCGCGCGCAGGTGCGGGCGATCGGGTCGCACGGGCAGACCATCCGCCATCGCCCCACGGCGCTGCCTGCCTTCACCTGGCAGATCGGCGACGCCCACCGCATCGCCGAGCTGACCGGGATCACCACGGTGGCCGATTTCCGCCGCCGCGACGTGGCCGCCGGCGGCCACGGCGCGCCGCTGATGCCGGCCTTCCACCTGGCAATGCTCGGCAACAGCGGCGAGGACCGGGCGGTCCTCAACCTGGGCGGCATCGCCAACCTGAGCCTGCTCGCGCGCGACGGCAGCCTGCGCGGGTTCGACACCGGCCCGGCCAATGCGCTGCTGGATGGCTGGTGCCAGCGCCACCTCGGCGCCGCGTTCGATGCCGATGGCGCCTTCGCCGCCACTGGCCGGGTGGACGAGGCGCTGCTGGCGCGGTTGCTGGACGATGCCTGGTTCGCGCTGCCACCGCCCAAGAGCACCGGCCGTGAACAGTTCCACCTGGACTGGGTGGACGCGCGGATCGGCGACGCGCCGCTGGCGCCGGCCGATGTGCAGGCCACCCTGGCCGAACTCACCGCCGCCACCGTCACCGATGCACTGCGGGCGCACCTGCCCGGCGCACGCCGGCTGCTGGTATGCGGCGGCGGCGTCCGCAATCCCCACCTGCTGCGGCGCATCGCCGCGCGGCTGCCGGGAGTGGAGGTGGTCTCCAGCGCCGCGCATGGGCTCGACCCGGACTACATGGAAGCGATGGGCTTCGCCTGGCTGGCACGCGAAGCCCTGGCCGGACGCCCGGGCAACCTGCCCAGCGTCAGCGGCGCGCGCGGGCCGCGGATCCTGGGCGCGATCCACCCGGCGTGAAACCTTGGGGCGCGGCCCCGAAAATCGCCCGCACGGATGCTGGGGTGCCGGGCGTCCCCCTGCCCTGCCCGTTGTCGTAGCTGCCGGGCTCGCCCGGCACGGTTTGCCCGGCATGTCGCATGCGGGGCAAGCCCGCATCTACGGCGAGCCGCGTTTGCCTGAAGCCGGGGCATCGGGGCGCAGCCCTGGCCCGTGCCGGGCATGCACTCAACCGAATTCGGCGCCGGCGGGCAACGCCTGCAGGGCATGGATGGCCTCGGACAGCACGTCCACCTCCGGGTTCTCGAAGCCGTGGCTCATCTCGTGCTCGCCGGCGAACAAGCCCTGTTCGAGCAGCACCAGGCAGGTATGTTCGCGGGTCCAGCCACGCGCCACCGCGAGGCGGCGGATGCGTTCAAGCAGCAGCGGGTCGACATCCCGCAAGATCACGTCGGCCATGTCATTCCGCCAGCAGTCCGGCGGATCCCCCGCGGGCATCATCGACGACGCGGCGCCCGGTTTCAACGGCGGGCGGAACGCGGCTCGCGCGATCCACCCGCCCGCGGCGCATTCAGCCGGACGTGGTGGCCTTGCGCGCCTGCATCGCCGCGAGCGCCACGCACAGCAGCAGCACCGGTATCGCCAGCAGCGCGGTGCCGACGAAGAACAGCGCGTAGCCCTCCAGCAGGGTGCGGCCCTGCGCCAGGTATTGCACGGTCATGCCCGACAGGCCCTTGAGCGCCTTGCCCGGCATCGCGTAGAACGAGCTGAGCAACGCATATTGGGTCGCGGTGTAGCCGATGCTGGTCAGGCTGGACATGTAGGCGATCAGGGCGGTGCCGGCGAAGCCGCTGGACAGGTTGTCCACCGCCATGGCAATGGCGAACTCCAGCTTGCCCGGGCCGACGTAGGCCATCCATGCGAACGCCAGGTTCGAGCAGGGGCCGAGCACCGCGCCGACCAGCAGCGCCGCCATCACCCCCCAGCGCACCGAGATCACCCCGGCCAGGGCGATGCCGAAGAACGTGGCCACCAGGCCGACCGAGCCGCGCACCGCGCCCACCGTGTCCTCGTCCAGACCGAGGTCGACGTAGAACGGGTTGGCCATGGGGCCCATCACGAAGTCGGCCATGCGGTAGATGCTGATCGCCGCCAGGATCAGCAGCGCGCCGCTGCGGTACTCGCGGAAGAACATCACGAACGGGCCGATCACCGCGTCGAACAGGCCGCGCGGGGTCCACAGCCGGGCGGCCTGGTCGTGCACGGCGAGCACCGCCCGCGCCGGTTCGCGCGCCAGCAGCACCGCGGCCACGCCCAGGCCCATCAGCGCCGCCATGATCTCGTAGGACACCTGCCAGCCCACGCGCGCGGCGATGATCAGGATCAGCGCGTCGGTGACCAGCAGCGCGGTGCGGTAGCCCAGCGCCGAGGAGGCGGTCAGCAGGCCGAGCTGCTCGCTGCTGCTGGCGCTCTCGATGCGCCAGGCGTCGATGACGATGTCCTGGGTGGCCGAGGCGAACGCCACCACGGTGGCCAGCACCCCGAACACCAGCAGGTGCTCCACCGACAGGCCCAGCACCAGCATGTCGCCGCCCTTGGGCTGCACCAGCGCCATGCCGACCAGGGCCAGGCCGGCGAGCAGCTGCGACAGCAGCATCCAGCCACGTCGGCGCCCGAACACCCGCCCCAGCACCGGCACGTCGGTCTTGTCGACGATCGGCGCCCACAGGAACTTCATCGAGTACGCCAGGCCCACCCAGGACAGGAAGCCGATGGTGTCCAGCTCGATGCCTTCCTTGCGCATCCAGAAGCCGAGCGTATTGCCGACCAGGTAGATCGGCAGGCCGGAACTGAAGCCCAGCAGCAGCATCGCCAGCACCTTGCGCTGGCGCAGGTTGCCCATCACCTCCCGCCAGCCCTGGCGGCGCTTCGGCGCGGCCTCGCTCACAGGTCGTAGTCCACGCTGAACGGGGCGTGGTCGGAGAAGCGCTCGTCGCGGTAGATCGAGCAGCCGCGCAGGCGCCCGCGCAGGCCGGGGGTGACCAGCTGGTAGTCGATGCGCCAACCGACGTTGTTGGCGCGCGCCGCGCCCCGGTTGCTCCAC
Organism: Stenotrophomonas acidaminiphila; assembly: GCA_002951995.1. Classification (NCBI taxonomy): domain Bacteria; kingdom Pseudomonadati; phylum Pseudomonadota; class Gammaproteobacteria; order Lysobacterales; family Lysobacteraceae; genus Stenotrophomonas; species Stenotrophomonas acidaminiphila. Next base: position 256,025 of record CP019797.1, on the reverse strand, counting down.
CACGTGTAGTCCTGCCCCTGCGGGTGCAGCACGCGATAGGCGTCCACCCAGCCGCGGCCGGCGCCCGGGTCATGCTCCCCGGGCAGGTCGGCGCACAGGCCGTTGAGCCAGTCGCGCTCCTCGGGCAGGCAGCCGGAATTCTTCTGGTTGGACTTCCAGTTCCTGATGTCCAGGGCGGTGCGCACGATGTTCCAGTCCCCGCACAGCACGTAGTCGCGGCCGCTGGCCAGCCACTGGTCGAGGATCGGCCGCAGCCATTCCATCACCTCGAACTTGAAGCCCTGGCGCAGCTCGCCCGACGAGCCGGACGGGATATAGAAGGAGACCACGCTCAGGTTGCCGAAGCGGGCCTCGATGTAGCGGCCCTCGTCGTCGAACGGGGCCCAGCCCAGCTCGGTGCGGACCTCGTCCGGCTCGCGCCGGCTCCAGATCGCCACCCCGCTGTAGCCCTTCTTGGTGATGGCGTCGCGGTAGAAACAGTGGTGGCCATCGGGGCGGAACAGCGGGTCGGACAGCTGCGACTCCTGCGCCTTGGTCTCCTGGATGCACAGCACGTCGGCCTGCTGGCCGGCGAACCAGGTGCCGAAGCCCTTGGTGGTGGCCGAACGGATGCCGTTGGCGTTGAAACTGATGATGCGCATGGGAAACCGCTGACAGGCCCGGGACGGCACAGCATACCGCCCGCGCCAGCATTCCCCGAAGCCATGCTTTACCCTAGGCGCCTTCAATAGACGACAGAAAAGCGCATTACATGAGTGACCATCGTTCCCGCTTCCTGCAGCTGGCGCTGAACGCCGATGCCCTCCGCTTCGGCCAGTTCACCCTCAAGTCCGGCCGGGTAAGCCCCTATTTCTTCAATGCCGGCCGTTTCGACACCGGCCTGGCGCTGGCCCAGCTGGGCAACTGCTACGCCGACGCGGTGGAATCCTCCGGCGTCGCCTTCGACCAGCTGTTCGGCCCCGCCTACAAGGGCATCCCGCTGGCCACCGCCATCGCCTGCGAGTTCTCGCACCGCGGCCGCAACCTGCCGCTGACCTTCAACCGCAAGGAAGCCAAGGACCACGGCGAGGGCGGCACCCTGATCGGCGCCGACATGGCCGGCAAGCGCATCCTGATCGTCGACGACGTGATCACCGCCGGTACCGCCATCCGCGAGGCGCTGGCCATCATCCGCGCCGCCAACGGCATCCCCGCCGGCATCGTGGTCGCCCTGGACCGCCAGGAGATCGCCTCGGAGGAGGACCGCCGCTCGGCCGCCCAGGCCGTGGCCGCCGAGACCGGCATCCCGGTGATCGCCGTGGCCAACCTGGCCGACCTGCTTGCATTCGCGTCCGGGAACCCGGAACTTGTCGGCTACCGCGAACCGTTGCTGGCCTACCGGGCCCGTTACGGAAGCAATCCAACGGGCTGACCGCAGGGGGCTGTCATGAGGCCGAATCCGTCCATCACCGGCGCCGGCATGCTGCTGGTGCTGGCTGCGCTGACACTGCCGGTACCGGTGCCGGCACAGGACAAGCCGGCCGACCCCGGCAAGAAGCTCTACTGCTGGGACACCGCCCGGGGTGAGCGGATCTGCTCGGACACCCTGCCGCCGGAGGCGGTCAACAACGCACGCCAGGAATTCAGCGCGCGCAGCGGCCTGCGCAGCGCCGACGTGCAGCGCGCGCTCACCGCCGAGGAGCGCGCCGACGCCGAGCTCGCCGCGGCGCAGGCGCAGGTGGATGCGGCGGCGGCCGAGACCCGCAGGCGCACCGAGCAGGCCATGCTGTCCACCTATGGCAGCGAGGACGCACTGCGCCGCGTGTTCAACGAGCGCGCGGCCATCGTCGACAACAACATCAAGACCGCCATCTACAACGTCGGCAGCCTGCGCGAGGCGCTTGCCACCCAGTTGTCGATCGCCGGCGACCGCGAACTGGCCGGGCAGAAGGTGACCGACAAGCAGGCCCAGGACATCCGCCAGCGGCATACCGAACTGCTGGCCCAGCTGCGGCTGCAGGCCGCCTTCGAGCAGCAGCGCAAGGCGCTGGACGTGGAGATCGCCGAAACCCTGGCCCGCTACCGCGAGCTCAAGGGCACCGCCGCGGCGGCCGATGCGGCCGATACCCCGGCATCGCCGCCGGGCTGAGCGCGCCCACCGGCGGAACCCCGCAAGCGGCCCCCGGGCCGCTTTTTTGTTGCCTTCAGCCCCCGCCAGCCCGGTACCGCACCGGCGGCCAAACCACGGCCACCCACTTTTTTATGGCGTTTTTACGCCGCGACCGGGCACGCGGCATCGAACGTTTACGGCCCCCGGAAGCACCATGGCGCTCCTGGCACTGGCGGCCATGCTGGCAATGCGCCGCCACTTTCCCATCCACACGGTACGCCCGCCGCGCAGGCGGTCGCGCCGCTGAACCGAGGTTCCCAATGCCCGGCTGGCTTTTCTTCCTGTGCGGACTGGTGGCGCTGGTCGCTGCCGCCTACCTGCTGTACGCGGTCCTGCGTCCCGAGTCGTTCTGAGGAGCACGCCATGACCGAAGCCCTTGTCATCCTGCTGGCCGGCATCGCCCTGGCGTGGCCGCTGGGCCTGTACCTGGCGCGGCTGATGCGCGGTGCGCCGATGCGCATCGACCCGTTGTTCGGCTGGATCGAAAAGCCGCTGTACCGGCTGCTGGGCGTCGACCCGGGGCGTGCCATGTCCTGGCGCGGCTATGCCCTCGCCTTCCTCGCCAGCAACCTGGTGCTGGCCGTGCCGACGCTGGCGGTGTTCATGACCCAGGCCTGGCTGCCACTCAACCCGGACCATGTTCCCAACCTGCGCTGGGACACCGCGCTGCACACGATGGTGTCGTTCCTGACCAACACCAACCAGCAGCACTACAGCGGCCAGGCCCAGCTGTCCTACCTGTCGCAGATGACCGCCATCACCGGCCTGCAGGTGATCACCCCGATGATGGGCCTGGCGCTGGCGGTGGCCACGCTGCGGGCGCTGTTCGCCCGGGCGCCGGGCCAGCAGTCCGGTGCCCGGGCGGCGGCCGCGCCGGTCACGGTCGGCAACTATTACGTCGACGTGGTGCGCCTGTGCCTGCGCTTCCTGCTGCCACTGTGCCTGGTATGGACCCTGCTGCTGACCTGGCAGGGCGTGCCCTCGACGCTGGCCGCGGGCCCGCAGGCCACGCCGATCGATGCCAGCGCCGGCATGGCGACGCAGAAGATCCCGCTGGGCCCGGTGGCGGCGATGGTCGCGGCCAAGCAGCTCGGCGCCAATGGCGGCGGCTGGTACGGGCCGAACAGCAGCTTTCCGCTGGAGAACCCCACCCCGCTGTCCAACGCGCTGGAGCTGGTCGGCATCGTGCTGCTACCGATGGCGGTGGTGTTCATGATCGGCGCCTTCACCGGCCGCCGCCGCTTCGGCGCGCTGGTGCTCGGCTGCATGCTCGGCATGTCGCTGCTGTCCACCTTCGGCACGGTGTGGCTGGAAGGGCACGGCGCCAGCGCTGCCAGCCCGTTGCTGATGGAGGGCAAGGAGGTCCGCTTCGGCGCCGACGGCACCGCGCTGTGGGCCACGCTCACCACGCAGGTGCAGAACGGGTCGGTCAACGGCATGCAGGATTCGATGAGTCCGCTGGCCGGCATGGCGTCGCTGGTCAACATGCTGGTCGGCGCCATCTGGGGCGGCATCGGCTGCGGCCTGCAGCAGTTCCTGGTGTACCTGATGCTGGCGGTGTTCCTGGCCGGACTGATGACCGGGCGCACGCCCGAGCTGTTCGGCCGCAAGCTGGAAACGCCCCAGGTACGGCTGCTCGCCCTGCTGGTGCTGCTGCAGCCGATCACCCTGCTCGGCATGACCGCGCTGACCCTGGCCATTCCCGGCCTGGCCGGTATCTCCAACCCCGGCTTCCATGGCATCACCCAGGTGTTCTACGAGTTCACCTCGGCCTATGCCAACAACGGCTCGGGCTTTGAAGGACTGGCCGACAACACGGTCTGGTGGAACCTCAGCTGCGCGCTGGTGCTGGCGCTGGGCCGGTTCCCGGTGCTGATCGTGCCGCTGGCCATCGCCGCGCAGCTGGCCGGCAAGCGGCAGGCGCCGCAGGGCGCCGGCAGCCTGCAGATAGAAACCCCGACCTTCGCCCTGACCCTGGTCTGCGTGATCGTCGTCCTCACCGTGCTGCAGTTCATGCCGGCACTGGTGCTCGGCCCGGTGGCCGACCACCTGGGCCTGGCGCTGCAGGGAGCCTGACATCCATGAGCGCTTCGATGAACTCCCCTGTTTCCCGCCCGGCCACGCGCCGCCCCCGCTGCTGGACGCCGCCGGCTGGCGCCAGGCGCTGCGCGAATCCGTGCGCAAGCTCGCGCCCGCGCACCTGCTGCACAACCCGGTGATGGCCGTGGTCATGGCCGGCACCGTGCTGGCGCTGCTGCTCACCCTCGGCGGCCAGGCGCCGCTGGGCTTCGGCCTGGCGGTCACCGCGATCCTGCTGCTGACGGTGCTGTTCGGCAACTTCGCCGAAGCCGTGGCCGAGGCGCGTGGGCGCGGCCAGGCATCGGCGCTGCGGCGCGCGCGCCAGGACCTGGTGGCACGCCGCCTGGCGGCACCGCGGTTCGGTGCGGCCGAAAGCGCGGTCGCCGCCGCGGCGCTGCGCCCGGGCGACCACGTGATCGTCAGCGCCGGCGAGTTCGTGCCGGCCGACGGCGAGATCGTGCAGGGCCTGGCCACCATCAACGAGGCCGCCGTCACCGGCGAGTCGGCACCGGTGCTGCGCGAGGCCGGTACCGACCGCTCCGGCGTGATCGGCGGCACCAAGGTGCTGTCCGACCAGATCGTGGTGCGCGTCACCGCCGAGCCCGGGCACAGCTTCCTGGACCGCATGATCGCGCTGGTGGAGGGCGCCAACCGGCAGAAGACGCCGAACGAGATCGCCCTGACCCTGCTGCTGGCGGCGATGTCGCTGACCTTCCTGGTGGTGGTGGCGACGCTGCCGGCGATCGCCGCCGCCGTCGGCGTGCGGCTCGATCCGCTGCTGCTGATCGCGCTGCTGGTGTGCCTGATCCCAACCACCATCGGCGGGCTGCTGCCGGCCATCGGCATCGCCGGCATGAACCGCGCGCTGCAGGCCAACGTGCTGGCCAAGTCGGGCAAGGCGGTGGAAGTGGCCGGCGACGTGGACGTGCTGCTGCTCGACAAGACCGGCACCATCACCTACGGCGACCGCCAGGCCAGCGCCTTCCACCCGCTGGCGGGCATCGAGGCCGGGCACCTGCGCGAGGCCGCACTGCTGTCCTCACTGGCCGACCCGACCCCGGAGGGCAGGTCGATCGTGCGCCTGGCGCGCGAGCAGGGCTGCACCACCGGCGAGCCGGACCGGGCCGACTACCTGGCGTTCAGCGCGCAGACGCGCATGTCGGGCGTGGACCTGGCCGACGGACGGCGCATCCGCAAGGGCGCGGCCGACGCCATCACCGCGCACGTGTCGGCACTGGGCGGCAACGTCCCCAACGAACTGCAGGCGCGCGTGGACCAGGTGGCGCGCGGCGGCGCCACCCCGCTGGTGGTATGCGAAGGCCGGCATGTGCTGGGCGTGGTCGAGCTGGCCGACGTGGTCAAGCACGGCATGCGCGAGAAGTTCGCGCAGCTGCGGGCGATGGGCATCCGCACGGTGATGATCACCGGCGACAACCCGCTGACCGCCGCGGCCATCGCCGCCGAAGCCGGCGTGGACGACTACATCGCCCAGGCCCGGCCCGAGGACAAGCTGGCGCGGATCCGCAGCGAACAGGCGGGCGGGCGACTGGTGGCGATGGTTGGCGACGGCACCAACGACGCCCCGGCGCTGGCCCAGGCCGACATCGGCCTGGCGATGAACTCCGGCACCCAGGCCGCCAAGGAGGCCGGCAACATGGTCGACCTGGACTCGGATCCGGCCAAGCTGCTGGCGGTGGTCGAGGTGGGCAAGCAGCAGCTGATCACCCGCGGCGCGCTGACCACCTTTTCGCTGGCCAACGACGTATCCAAGTACTTCGCGATCCTGCCGGCGCTGTTCGCCGCGGCGATCCCGTCGATGGCGGCGTTGAACGTGATGCAGCTGTCCAGCCCGCGCAACGCGGTGCTGGCGGCGCTGGTGTTCAACGCGCTGGTGATTCCGGCGCTGATCCCGCTGGCATTGCGCGGCGTGCGCTTCCGCCCGGCCACCGCCACCGCGCTGCTGCGCCGGAACATGCTGGTCTACGGCCTGGGCGGGGTACTGCTGCCGTTCGCGGCGATCAAGGCCATCGATCTTCTCCTCGTCCTGGTACTCGGCGCATGACCCCAAGACCTCCATTGCCCTGTGGCGCCCGGCCATCGGCCTGACCCTGTTCGCCCTGCTCGGCACCGGCCTGGCCTATGCCACGCTCGCCACCGGCATCGCCGGCACCCTGTTCCCGGCCCAGGCCGACGGCAGCCTGGTCCGCGATGCGGACGGCCGCGTGCGTGGTTCGCTGCTGCTGGCGCAGCCGTTCGCCGGCGACGGCTACTTCCAGGCGCGGCCATCGGCCAGCGGCTACGACCCGATGGCCGCCGCCGGCAGCAACCTGGCGCGCGGCAACCCGCAACTGGCGCAGCGCGTGGCCGCTGCCACCGCCGCGGTGGCGGCGCGCGAAGGGGTCGCGGCGGCGCAGGTGCCCGGCGACCTGGTCACCGCCTCCGCCAGCGGCCTCGACCCGGAGCTGTCGCCTGCCGCCGCACGGCTGCAGGTGGCCCGCGTGGCGCGGGCGCGCGGCTGGCCGCAACAGCGCGTGCAAGCCCTGCTGGAGCGCCACGTGCAGGCGCCCGGGTGGGGCGTGCTGGGGCAGCCGCGGGTGAATGTGATCGCGCTGAACCTGGCCCTGGATGCGGCCGCGCATGCGCCCTGATTCCGCCCCTGCCGGCGGCGGCGCACAATCGCGGCCATGAACGATACCCGCAGCCGCCAGGCCGATGCGCTGGCCGGAAGCCTGCAACGCGAAGCCGGCGGCAAGCTGACGGTCTTCCTCGGCGCCGCGCCCGGCGTCGGCAAGACCTTCGCCATGCTCACCCGCGCGCAGGAACAACTGCGCCGCGGCGTGGACGTGGTCGCGGCGGTGGTGGAAACCCACGGCCGCGACGACACCGCCGCGCTGCTGCACGGCCTGCCGGTGATCGCGCTGCGCGAGGTCGAGTACCGCGACCATCGCCTGCAGGAGATGGACCTGGACGCGGTGCTGGCGCGGCACCCGGCCCTGGTGCTGGTGGACGAACTGGCCCACCGCAACGCCCCCGGTAGCCGCCACGAACGGCGCTGGCAGGACGTGATGGAACTGCTCGACGCCGGCATCGACGTGTGGACGACCATCAATATCCAGCACCTGGAAAGCCTCAACGACGTGGTGATGCGCATCACCGGCGTGCGCGTGGCCGAAACCGTGCCCGATGCGGTGTTCGACCGCCTGCACGACATCGTGCTGGTCGACCTGCCGCCGCGCGAACTGATCGAGCGCCTGCGCCAGGGCAAGGTGTACGTGCCCGAACAGGCGGCGCAGGCGCTGCAGGCGTTCTTCTCGCCGGCCAACCTCACCGCGCTGCGCGAGCTGGCCATGCAGGAAGCGGCCGACCGCGTCGACAGCAGCCTGCGCGAGACCCGCGCGGCGCGCGGCGAGGGCAACCTGCCGCTGCGGCGCCGGGTGCTGGTGGCGATCGACGGCGGCGGCCAGAGCGAATACTTGGTGCGCGTGGCCCGTCGCATCGCCGAGCGCCGCGACGCCCCGTGGACCGTGGTCACGGTGCAGCATGGCCGCCAGGACGAGGCGACCCGCCGCGAGATCGACGCCGCCTTCGCGCTGGCACGCCGACTCGGCGGCGACGCCGAACTGCTGCACGGGCCGGGCATCGCCGACGTGCTGCTGGACCATGCCGCGCACAACGCCGTCTCCACCCTGGTGCTGGGCCGCACCCGCGAACGACCGCTGGCGCGGCTGTTCAACCAGACCCTGACCCAGCAGCTGATCCAACGCGGCGCGCACTACGAGATCACCATCATCAGCACGCCGCAGGCGCGCGCCAGCGCGCGCCGGGCGCGGTTGTCGCTGGACCCGGAGAACTGGAGCCGGGATGCCGGGCTGGCGCTGCTGGCCACCGCCGTGGCCTGCGGGGCGGCATGGCTGGGCGAACGCTGGATCGGGCTGAGCGACCTGGCGATGGTGTTCATCGTCGCGGTGGTGCTGGTGGCCGCGCGCACGCGCATGGGCGCGGCGGTGCTGGCGGCCACGCTGTGTTTCCTGGCCTACAACTTCTTCTTCATCGCGCCGCGCTTCACCTTCGCCATCAATGCGCGCCAGGGCGTGATCACCGTGTTCCTGTTCCTGGCCGCGGCGCTGGTGGCCGGGCGGCTGGCGTCGCGGCTGCGCATGCAGGTGGTGGCGCTGCGCGCGGCCAACCGCCATGCCAACGTGCGCCAGGCGCTGGGCCGGCAACTGGCCAGCGCGGTGGACAACGCGCAGGTGGCGCATGCCGGCAGGGTCGCGCTGGAGCAGGCGCTGGACGCGCCGGCCTGGGTGCGGGTGGCGCACGACACCAGCACCGGTGGCAGCGCCGCGCCCGGCGACACCGACCTGGCCGCGGCCGACTGGGCGCTGCGCCACGGGCAGCCGTCGGGCCGCTTCACCGACACCCTGGCCGGCGCCGACTGGTGGTTCCTGCCCCTGCTCGACGGCGAAGGGCATGGCATCGGCGTGGCCGGCCTGCGCTTCGACCGCCAGCATCCGCGGCTGGCCCCGGAGCAGCGCCAGCTGGCCGAGGCGATGGTCGACGACATCGCCCAGGCGGCACTGCGCACGCGGCTGGTCGCCGACCTGGAAACCGCGCACCTGCACAACGAGACCGAACGCCTGCGCTCGGCGCTGCTGTCGTCGGTATCGCACGACCTGCGCTCGCCGCTGGCGGCGATGATCGGCTCGGCCGACAGCCTGTCCAGCTATGCCGAGGCGATGGATGCCGGCGACCGCCGCGCCCTGCTCGACACCATCGTGGTCGAGGGCGAGCGCCTGGACCGCTACATCCAGAACCTGCTGGACATGACCCGGCTGGGGCACGACGGGCTCAAGCTCAGCCGCGACTGGATCGGCATCGACGAACTGATCGGCTCGGCGGCGCGGCGGCTGCAGCGCTACCAGCCCGAAGCGCTGCTGAAGCTGGACATCCCGCACGACCTGCCGCCGATCTGGGTGCACCCGGCGCTGGTCGAACAGGCGCTGTTCAACGTGATGGAGAACGCGGCCAAGTTCTCGCCGCCGGGGGTGGCGGTGGAAGTGCGCGCGCGCGTGCGCGACGGCGAACTGTGCATCGAGGTGATCGACGAGGGACCGGGCATTCCCGACGCCGAGCGCCTGCGCATCTTCGACATGTTCTACAGCGTCGAGCGCGGCGACCGCGGCCGCCAGGGCACCGGCCTGGGCCTGACCATCTGCCAGGGCATGATCGGCGCGCATGGCGGCCATGTCGAAGCGCTGCCCGGCCGCGATGGACGCGGTACGCTGGTGCGCATGACCCTGCCGCTGCTCCAGCCCCACCCGGAAGGCCCGCGCGACGATGCCTGACACCCCGGCCATACCGCCAGCGCGGGTGCTGGTGATCGACGACGAGGTGCAGATCCGCCGCTTCCTCGATATCTCGCTGCGCGCCCAGGGCTATGCCACCGCGCAGGCCGCCAGCGGCGGCGAGGGGCTGCGTGCGCTGGCCGGCGAAGGCGCCGACCTGGTGATCCTGGACATCGGCCTGCCCGACATGGAAGGCCACGAGGTGCTCGCCGAACTGCGCCAGTGGAGCCAGGTGCCGGTGATCATGCTCAGCGTGCGCGGTGGCGAGGCGGAGAAGGTGCGGGCACTGGACAACGGCGCCAACGACTACGTGACCAAGCCGTTCGGCACGCAGGAACTGATGGCGCGGGTGCGGGCGCTGCTGCGCGGCCGCAGTACCGACGGCGACGGCCAGGTGCCGCTGTTCGACGATGGCCACCTGCGCATCGACCTGGCCCGCCGCGAGGTCCGCGTGGATGGTGCGGCGGTGGCGCTGACCCGCAAGGAATATGCATTGCTGGCGCTGCTGCTGCGCAACGCCGGGCGGGTGGTCACCCAGCCGCAGATCCTGCAGGAAGTCTGGGGCCCGAGCCATCGCCACGACACCCACTACCTGCGCATCCTGGTGGGCCGGCTGCGGCACAAGCTCGGCGACTCGGCGCTGCAGTCGCGCTACCTGTTCACCGAGCCGGGCGTCGGCCTGCGCTTCCAGGCGCCCTAGGGCGCGCGCCACCCGGCGCGGGCCCTGTCCCCGCCTGCAACGGCGGGCACCCGCGCGGCGCGGATGCGCCGGCTCAGAAATTCAGTTCGGTTCCCGCCGGCAGCACCCGCTGCAGCTGCTCGCGGAACAGGCCCTTGATCCGTTCCAGCGCCTCCGCGTCGTCGGCTTCGAAGCGCAGCACCAGCACCGGGGTGGTGTTGGAGGCGCGCACCAGCCCCCAGCCATCGCTGAAATCGGCGCGCAGGCCGTCGATGGTGGAGATGCGCGCGGCAGCGAACGGCGAATCCTCGGCCTGCGCGGCGGCCACTACCAGTGCCACCTGCGCATGCTGGGTGCCTTCGGCCACCGCCACTTTCAGCTCCGGCGTGGAGACCGCATCGGGCAGTTCGTCGAACACCGCCGACGGATCCTCCTCGCGCTGGGCCAGGATCTCCAGCAGGCGCGCGGCGGCATACAGGCCGTCGTCGAAGCCGTACCAGCGCTCCTTGAAGAAGAAGTGCCCGCTCATCTCGCCGGCCAGCTCGGCGTCGGTCTCGCGCATGCGCGCCTTGATCAGCGAATGCCCGGTCTTCCACATCATCGGGCTGCCGCCGTTGCGCAGGATGTAGTCGGCCAGGCGCCCGGTGCACTTGACGTCGTAGATCACCATCGCGCCGGGGTTGCGCGCCAGCACATCGGCGGCGAACAGCATCAGCAGGCGGTCGGCGAACACGATGCGGCCCTCGCGGGTGACCACGCCCAGGCGGTCGCCGTCGCCGTCGAAGGCGATGCCCAGGTCGGCGTCGAAACGCTGGACCATCTGCACCAGGTCCTCGAGGTTGTGCGGTTCGCTCGGGTCCGGGTGGTGGTTGGGGAACTGCCCGTCGACCTCGCAGTACAGCGGGATCACGTCGGCGCCGATGGCTTCCAGCAGCTGCGGCGCGACCGCGCCGGCGACGCCGTTGCCGGCGTCGGCCACCACCTTGAGCGGGCGGTCCAGCTGCACGTCGTCGGCGATGCGCTGCACGTAGTCGGCGATGACCTCGCGCTGCTGCAGGCCGCCCGGGGCGTCGGCCCGCTGCAGGCGGCCTTCGACGATGCGCCGGTACAGCTCGGTGATCGCCTCGCCGGACAGGGTTTCGCCGCCGATCACGATCTTGAAGCCGTTGTAGTCCGGCGGGTTGTGGCTGCCGGTCACCGCCACGCAGCTGCCGGCGCGCAGGTGGTACGCGGCGAAGTACACCACCGGGGTCGGCGCCATGCCGATGTCGATGACGTCGCAGCCGGCGCGGCGCAGGCCCTCGACCAGCCCGGCCACCAGCTCGGGGCCGGACAGGCGGCCGTCGCGCCCCACCACCACCTCGCGCAGACCCTGGGCCTGCATCTGGCTGCCGATGGCCTGACCGATCAGGGTGGCCACCGCCGGCGTCAGCTCGCTGCCGACCACCCGCGGATGTCATAGGCGCGGAAAATGCCGGCGGCCACGGTACCGATATCCGTCCCCGGCGACGGCGCATCGCCGGCCTCATCGGCCTCGCGCGCGCGCGCCGCCGCCACCGGCAGCGGTTCCTGCGCCAGCGCCTCGCTGAGGGTGACGCCATCGTCGGCATCCAGCGGCTCGCCACCGCGCCGCAGCACCGGCAGGCGCAGGCGCTTGCGGCCAACCAGCAACAGCACCGCCGTCGCCAGCATCAGCAGCGCCACCGTCGCACAGGCCAGGGCACCCAGGCCCAGCGGGCCTTCGCCCAGGTCGGGCATCTCCGCCACCACGCGCAGGCCGGCGTCGGCCACTGGCCGCGCCAGCGCATCGGCACCGCCGCCCAGCGCGGTATCGCCGCGCCGCACGATGGTGAATCCCCCCTGGCGCAGGCCGAGGAAGGCCGAATCCGGCGCGTCCAGCGCGTCGAACACGGTGGTCAGGCGGTTCAGTGGCTGGCGGACGTAGATCACCGCCGGCCGCTCCTGCAGGCGGACCGGCGCGGCCAGGCCCAGCCGCGGCGCATTGCCGTCGCGCACCACGCGCGCGACCGGCTTGCCTTCGCTCATTGCCAGCTCCAGCAGCGCCAGCCGCGAGTAGCCGAACGCGGCCGGGTCGGCGTAGGCATCGGCCAGCGCGCCATCGAATACCTGCGCGTCGTCCACCCCGCTCCATTTTTCGCGCACCGCGGCGGCGGCGGCGGCGGCGTCGCCATTGGCCAGGGCGGCCTTGACCGGCGCCAGTTCCAGCTGGCGCGCGAACTGGGTGGTCTGCGCGGCCAAGGTCGCGTGCAGTTGCTCCACCGCCTGGTCGCGCGCCTGTTCCAGCCGCGCGCCGGTACCGGCCTGCCGCCATTGCTCGAAAGCCCCCAGCCGAACCAGCCGGCCAGCAGCACCAGCAGCGCCGCCAGCAGCGGCGTCGAACGGCCGAGCGCCGGGCGCGGGCGCCGGCTTTGGTTCCCTTGGCTCATCGTGCGTTCCCCTGTCAGCGCACTCCGGTGTGGCCGAATCCACCCGTTCCACGCGCACTGTCGATGAAAGTATCCACCACCTGCAAGCTCACGCGGGCGATGGGCATGACCACCAGCTGGGCGATGCGGTCGCCCGGCTCGATGGTGAACGGCTCGCGGCCCCGGTTCCACACGCTGATCAGCAGCGGCCCCTGGTAATCGGCATCGATCAGCCCGGTGCCGTTGCCCAGCACGATGCCGTGGCGGTGGCCCAGCCCCGAGCGCGGCAGCACCACCGCGCACAGGCCCGGGTCGGCGATGTGGATGGCGATGCCGCTGGGCAGCAGCGCCGCGTCGCCGGGTTCCAGCGCCATCGGCACCTCGATCGCGGCGCGCAGGTCCATGCCGGCGCTGGCCTCGGTGGCATAGGCCGGCAGCGGCCACGCGTCGCCGAAGCGGGGGTCCAGCAGCTTCACCTGCAGGGGGTGCGGGGTGGCGTTCGTGTTCATGCGTCCAGTCGCTCCGCGATCAGGTCCAGCAGTTGTTCGGCCAGCTGGGTCTTGGCGGTGCCCGGGAAGGCGCGCTGGCCATCGCTCCAGTAGGCGGTCGCCGCGTTCTGGTCGCTCTCGAAGCCGCCGCCGGCGATGCCGACCTGGTTGGCGATGATCAGGTCCAGGTGCTTGTCGGCGAGCTTGCCGCGCGCGTACTTCTCCACGTCGTGGGTCTCGGCGGCAAAGCCGACCACCAGCTTCAGCACCTGCTCCTGCGTGGCCACCTCGGCCAGGATGTCGGGGGTGCGCACCAGCTCCAGGGTCAGGGTCTGGCTGCCCGCGGTCTTCTTCAGCTTCTGCTGCGCCACCTGGCGCGGGGTGTAGTCGGCCACGGCCGCGGCGCCGATGTAGATATCGGCGGGCAGGGCGGCCAGCACCGCCTCGCGCATCTGCGCGGCCGAACGCACGTCCACCCGCTGCACGCCGGGCGGCGTCGGCAGTTGCACCGGACCACTGACCAGCACCACCCGCGCGCCACGGCGTGCGGCCGCGGCCGCCAGTGCATAGCCCATCTTGCCGCTGGAGCGGTTGCCGACATAGCGCACCGGGTCCAGGTCTTCATACGTCGGCCCGGCGCTGATCAGCACCTGCATGCCCTGCAGCCGGTCCGGCGTGGCCGCCGCGGCGGGCGCGGCGTGGCCGGCGCCGGCAAGCGCGGCGACGATGGCCTCCGGTTCGCTCAGCCGCCCGGGGCCGGATTCGCCCTCGGCCAGCGGGCCGTCCTCGGGCCCGACCACCTGCGCGCCGCGCTCGCGCAGCAGCGCGATGTTGGCCTGGGTGGCCGGGTGCAGCCACATCCGGTGGTTCATCGCCGGGCACACCGTCAGTGGCGCGGTCGTGGCCAGGCACAGCGTGGTGACCAGGTCGTCGGCATGGCCATGCGCCAGCCGCGCCAGCAGGTCGGCGGTGGCCGGCGCGATGACGATGCGGTCGGCCCAGCGCGCCAGTTCGATATGGCCCATCGCCTGTTCGGCGGCACTGTCCCACAGGGTGGTACGCACCGGCTGCCCGGACAGGGCCTGGAAACTGAGCGGGGTGACGAACTGCTGGGCACCGTCGGTCATGGCCACCTGCACGCGGGCGCCGGCGTCGCGCAGCCGGCGCACCAGTTCCAGCGCTTTGTAGGCGGCGATGCCGCCGCCGACGCACAGCAGCAGCTTGTGTCCGTCCAGCGGCCGGGCGGGCGCATGGACACTGTGGGGAAAGCCGGTCACTTGAGGAAATCCTACCTACGCAAGAATCTTTAGCTTACCCGAAGGGTCCGTGACGACTTATTACCGTGCACGCCCCTGACACCCACCCTGTGGGCATGCACATCCGCCATTGGCCCGACACCGAACGCCCCCGCGAGAAGCTGCTGGCACACGGAGCCAGCATCCTGTCCGATGCGGAGCTGCTGGCCATCTTCCTGGGCTCGGGCCTGCCGGGCCAGGACGCGATACGCACCGCGCGCGAGATGCTGCAGGCGCATGGCACGCTGCGGGAGTTGATGGACCGCGGCGCGCGCGAGCTGATGCGGGTACCGGGCCTGGGCCCGGCCCGCGCCTGCCGGCTGGTGGCGGCACTGGAACTGGGCCAGCGCCACCTGGCCACGGACCTGGAGCGCGGCACCAGCCTGACCGACCCCGACTCCGCCGGCCGCTACTTCGTGCAGCGGCTGCGGCCGCGGCCGCACGAGGTCTTCGCCGCCCTGTTCCTGGACAACCGGCACCGGGCACTGGCCTTCGAGGAGCTGTTCCGCGGCAGCATCGACGGCGCCGAGGTGCACCCGCGCGAACTGGTGCGCCGGGCGCTGGCGCACAACGCCGCGGCGGTGATCGTGGGCCACAACCATCCTTCGGGCAACGCCGAACCCTCCACGGCCGACCGTGCGGTCACCCTGCGCCTGCGCGACGCGCTGGCCCTGGTACAGATACGGCTGCTGGACCACTTCGTCATCGGCGATGGCCCGCCGGTGTCGCTGGCCGCCCGCGGCTGGATGTAACCGATGGCGCGCGCCCCACCCTGGCGGCCCTGTCCGTCCCGCCGGCGCCGGCACCCCGGCGCCGGCCGCCGGACATGGCCAGGCCCGCCGCCACCCTCCGGGCCACGGCCTGCACCTGGCGTTGACGTCGCTGACCGTCCGCGCCGCCGCGGCAGCAGCGGTCCCGCCGCTCGGGTAAAATGCGCAGTTCCGCGCTCCAAGCAGACAGTCACGTGAAATCCCTACTCCGCGCCCTGATCGGCCAAGGCATCGAAGCCTTGCGCGCCAACGGTACCCTGCCTGCCGACACCCTGCCGCCGGATTTCGTGGTCGAACGACCCAAGACCCGCGAGCATGGCGATTTCGCCACCAACGCCGCCATGCTGCTGGCCAAGGCCGCGCGCAGCAACCCGCGGGCCGTGGCGCAGGCGCTGGTCGCCGCGCTGCCGCCCAGCGACGACGTCGCCAGCGTCGAGATCGCCGGCCCGGGCTTCATCAACTTCAAGCTGGCGCCGGTGGCGTTCCAGCGCGAGGTGGCGAGCGTGCTGCGCGAAGGCGCCGATTACGGGCGCAACCTGGGCGGCAACGGCCGCAACGTCGGCGTCGAGTACGTCTCGGCCAACCCGACCGGCCCGCTGCACGTCGGCCATGGCCGCGCCGGCGCCATCGGCGACTGCATCGCCCGCGTGCTGGAAGCCAACGGCTGGAACGCCAGGCGCGAGTTCTACTACAACGACGCCGGCGTGCAGATCGAGAACCTGGCCCGCTCGGTGCAGGCGCGCGCGCGCGGCTTCAAGCCGGGCGACGAACAGTGGCCGGCCGACGCGTACAACGGCGAATACATCGCCGACGTCGCCAAGGCCTACCTGCTCGGCCAGACCGTCGAACTGGAAGGCAGCCAGGTGGTCGGTGCCGGCGATGCCGAGGACATCGAAGCCATCCGCCGCTTCGCCGTGGCCTACCTGCGCAACGAGCAGAACCAGGACCTGGCCGCGTTCGGGGTGGATTTCGACATCTACTTCCTGGAGAGCTCGCTGTACAAGGACGGCAAGGTCGCCGAGACGGTGGACCAGCTGGTTGCCTCCGGCCACACCTACGAGGAAGGCGGCGCGCTGTGGCTGCGCTCGACCGATTTCGGTGACGACAAGGACCGCGTGATGCGCAAGTCCGACGGCACCTACACCTACTTCCTGCCGGACGTGGCCTACCACCTGAGCAAGTGGCAGCGCGGCTACGAACGCGCCATCACCGAACTGGGCGCCGACCACCACGGCTCGCTGGCGCGCGTGCGCGCCGGCCTGCAGGCACTGGGCGTGGGCATTCCGCAGGGCTGGCCGGAGTACGTGCTGCACCAGATGGTGACGGTGATGCGCGGCGGCGAGGAAGTGAAACTGTCCAAGCGCGCCGGCAGCTACCTGACCCTGCGCGACCTGATCGACGAGGTCGGCAGCGATGCGGTGCGCTGGTTCCTGATCGCGCGCAAGCCCGACTCCCAGCTCACCTTCGACATCGACCTGGCACGCCAGCAGAGCAACGACAACCCGGTGTTCTACGTGCAGTACGCGCATGCCCGGGTCTGCTCGCTGCTGCGCCAGGCGCAGGAGAAGGGCCTGGACTACGACCAGGCGCAGGGCCTGGCCGCGCTGGCGCAGCTGGACGACGCCGCGTCGCTGGAGCTGATGAACGAAATCTCGCGTTACCCGGAAGTGGTCGAGGCCGCCGGCCTGGCGCTGGAGCCGCACCTGGTCGCGCAGTACCTGCGTGAATTGGCGCACGCCTTCCACACGTGGTATCACGGGACGCCGGTGCTGGTGGACGATGCCGCCCTCCGCAATGCCCGCCTCGCGCTCGCCGGCGCGGCGCGGCAGACGCTCGCCAACGGCCTGGGCCTGTTGGGCGTGAGCGCACCGGAAAAGATGTAAGCAAGGAGACGTTGCAGAAATGGCAGCACGACGCGGCAAGAGCCAGGCCCGGCGCAACAGCGGCAACGGGACGCCCGGCTGGGTATGGCTGGTCGCCGGCGCGGCGATCGCGGCCGTGGTGTTCCTGGCCGCCCCGAACCTGTTCAAGAAGGAAGGCGACGGCTTCCTGCGGGTGGGCCCGCAACCCAACCCGGACGCGCAGCCGGCGCCGGTCGCCGACGCCGACATCGACGCCGGCGCGGACCTGCCGCGTCCGGCCGCGCGCGATGGCGCGCAGCCGGCGGAAAAGCCGGCCGCGACCCAGTACGACTTCTACACCCTGCTGCCGGGCAAGGAAGTGCAGATGTCCGACGCCGAACTGGCAGCCAGCGCGCGCGCCGAGGAGCAGCGCCGGGCGCAGGCCGCACGCACGGCGGAGGCCAGCGAGGCCCAGCGCGCGCAGGCGGCCCTGGAAGGGCGCCCGGTACCGGCGGCCGCCGCACCGTTGCCGGCGCCGATCAGCGAGGCGCCGCGCCCGGCCGTGGCCACAGCCGGCACCGCGCCCGGCACCGCGGCCCCCACCGTGGCCGCGGCGGACAGCGCGGCGAAGCGCGCGGAACCGGCGACGCCGGCCGCGGCGGCAGGCAGCGACAACGTCCGCTACATCCTCCAGGCCGGCGCGTTCGGCGCGTCCGGCGACGCCGAGGCGACCAAGGCCAAGCTGGCGATGATGGGCCTGGCCGCCCGCGTCGAATCGGCGCAGATCAACGGCAACACGGTCTACCGCGTGCGCATGGGCCCCTATGGCAGCGCCAGTGAACTGGCCGAAGCCAAGGCCAAGCTCAACGGCAGCGGCCTGCAGGCGATGGCCATCAAGGCGCAGTAACACCGCCTTGGCGGTGTTACCCCAAGGTTTGCGCGGCAAACCTTGGGCCCCGTGCCCTTTTTCTCCACAACCCCGCGCCTGTCGGCGCGCCCCCTTGACTCAAGGGGGCTGTGGCTCCGGTGGGAACGTCGTAGGTGCGGGGCTTGCCCCGCACCGGATCCGGCGGGGCGCGCCATTCGCGGCAAGCTCCGCGTCTACGGACCCCGTGTTCTGCGAGGTGCGGAAATCGCGGGCGCAGCGGCATCGCTACGTAGGCTTCCCCCGACGTTCTTGAAACAGGGCCCAATGCGGGGCAAGCCCCGCATCTACGGGCGTCCGCTTCCCAAGGTGCGGGGATCGAAGGCATAGCTGGATCGCCTGTGGCGGCTTCACCCCCATGTTCGTGAAACAAACTTTGGGCCCCGTGCCCGCCATCTCCATGGGTCCACGCCTGGCGGCGTGCCACGGCGGTGTTACCCCATGTCTGCACAGCAGAACATCGAGCCCCACAACGCTGTCTTCCACAGGCCCACGCTTGGCAGCACACCGTCTTGATTCAAACGGGCTGGGTCTCCGCCGGGTGGGCGCTGTCGGCATGCGGGTTGGTGCGATCGACTGCCCGGGAGGCCGCGCCGCGCCAGCGCCGGTACGCCGCGAAGGTGCGAAAATCGAGGGCCCTTCCCCCTGGAAACCCGCCATGTCCAAGACCGTCCTGATCACCGGCGCCACGTCCGGTTTCGGTGCCGCCGCCGCCCGTCGCTTCGCCGCCGCCGGCTGGAAGGTGATCGCCACCGGCCGCCGTGCCGAGCGCCTGCAGCCGCTGGTGGACGCGTTCGGGGCGGACACGGTGCACGCGGCGGCGTTCGACATCCGCGACGCGGCGGCCATGGAGGCGGCGCTGGCGGCGTTGCCCGCGCCGTTCCGTGGCATCGACCTGCTGGTCAACAACGCCGGCCTGGCGCAGGGCACCGCCGCCGCCCAGCACGCCAGCCTGGAAGACTGGCGCACGATGATCGACACCAACGTCACCGCGCTGGTCACCCTCACCCACCACCTGCTGCCGCGGCTGATCGAACGCCGCGGGGCGATCATCAACATCAGCTCCACCGCCGCGATCTATCCGTATCCGGGCGGCAATGCCTATGGCGGCACCAAGGCGTTCGTCAGCCAGTTCTCGCTGGGCCTGCGCGCCGACCTGCACGGCACCGGCGTGCGCGTGACCGCGATCGAGCCGGGCATGGCCGAGACCGAGTTCACCCTGGTGCGCACCCATGGCAACCAGGCCGCCTCGGACCAGCTGTACAAGGGCGCCAACCCGATGACCGCGCAGGACATCGCCGAGCAGATCTTCTGGGTCGCCAGCCTGCCGCCGCACCTGAACGTCAACCGCCTGGAGCTGATGCCGGTGAGCCAGTCGTTCGCCGGTTTCCAGGTGGCGCGCGAAGGCTGATGCCGGCGACACGGTCGGGCATGCCGGTGGCTGCGATGCGATGGGCTGTTCCCATGCCTGCCCTCAACGCTGGCGTCCATCCCGGCATCGCGCGCAGCACAGGCCGCAAATGAGAAGGGGCGGGCACCGCCCGCCCCTCGTCAGCGCGGCGATGGCCGCGCCCCGCTCAGCCCAGCGGCTCGTCCGACAGGTAGGTGTAACCGGTCAGGCCCGCTTCCAGCGCGGCGTCCAGCTCGGCCGCGCGCGCGGCCGGCAGGTTGGCCGCGGCCACGCGCTGCCGGTAGGCCGCGCGCAGGTCGTCCAGGCGGTAGCCGACGTAGTCGAGCATCACGTCGGTGGTGTCGCCGCGGCGCTGCTGGGCGATGCGGTAGCCACTGCCATCGACCGTGACCTCCACCGCGTCGGTGTCGCCGAACAGGTTGTGGATGTCGCCGAGGATTTCCTGGTAGGCGCCGACCAGGAAGAAGCCGATGCGGTAGCGCTCGCCATGGCCCACCGAATGCAGCGGCAGCGAGCTGTCCAGGCTCTCGTTCTCGACGTAGGTCTTGACCATGCCGTCCGAATCGCAGGTCATGTCGGCGATCACGCCGCGGCGGTCCGGGCGCTCGTTCAGGCGCTCGATCGGCACGATCGGGAACACCTGGTCGATGGCCCAGGCATCGGGGATCGACTCGAACACGCTGAAATTGACGAAGTACTTGTCGACCAGGCGGTCGTTCAGCTCGTCCAGCGCGGGGCGATGGCTCTTCTCGTCGTAGCTCAGGCGCGCGCGCACGCCGTTGGCGATGGCGTAGAACAGGTCGTCGATGCGCGCACGCTGCGGCAGGTCGATCTGGCCCAGCGCGTAGGCGCTCAGGCCTTCGGCGTGGAAGTGCTGCGCTTCCTGGAACAGTTCCACCGCCGGGCGCTGGTCCAGTTCGTCGTGGATCTCGCGCAGGTGGCGGATCGCGGCCGGCTCGTCGTCATGCGCCTCGGGAATGCGGCCATCGGCGGCCTGCTCCACTTCGGACACGTTGGCGATCAGCACCGCATGGTGCGCGGTCATCGCGCGGCCGCACTCGGTGACGATGCGCGGCGGCGGCAGCGCGTGCGCTTCGCAGGCCTCGGCCAGCGGCTGCACGATGTTGCTGGCGTAGGCGTTCAGGCCGTAGTTGATCGAGCAGTAGCTGCGCGAGCGGGTGCCTTCGTAGTCGATGCCCAGGCCGCCGCCGACGTCGACGTGGCTGATCTTCGCGCCCAGGCGCGAGAGCTCGACGAAGTAGCGGGTGGCCTCGCGCATGCCGTTGGCGATGTCGCGCACGTTGCTGATCTGGCTGCCCATGTGGAAGTGCAGCAGGTTCAGGCAGTCGGCGTACTCGGTGTCGCGCAGCGATTTCCACAGGTCCAGCAGCTGCCGCGGCGACAGCCCGAACTTGGCCTTGTCGCCCCCGCTGTTCTGCCACTTGCCGGCACCCAGCGATGCCAGGCGCATGCGCACGCCCAGGCCCGGCTTCACCTCCAGCGCCCTGGATTCCTCCAGCACCAGCTTCAGCTCGGAGGGCTTCTCGATGACGATGTAGGTCTGCAGGCCGAGCTTGCGGCCGATCAGCGCCAGGCGGATGTACTCGCGGTCCTTGTAGCCGTTGCAGACGATCAGCCCGCCCGGCCGGCTCAGCGCCAGCACCGCCATCAGCTCCGGCTTGGAGCCGGCCTCCAGGCCGAAGCCCTCGCCGTGGTGGCTGGCCAGGGTGCCGGCCACGCCACGGTGCTGGTTGACCTTGATCGGATACACGGCGGTGTAGCCGCCGTGGTAGTCCCAGTCGCGCTGGGCCTGGGCGAACGCCGCCTGCAGCTTGCCCAGGCGCTCGCCGAGGATGTCCGGGAAGCGCACCAGCAGCGGCAGCTTGGCGCCGGCGGCCCGTGCCGAATCGACGATTTCAGGCAGCGACACGGCCGGGCCCTGCGCGCCGGTGGGGCGCACCACGACATGCCCGGCGGCATCGACGTCGAAGTAACCGTCGGACCAGTGCGGGATCGAATAGGTCTTGCGGGCCTGGTCGAGGGACCAATCGCTCATCGGCGTAGCAACTCTCGGCTGTGGATAAAAAGGACGCGCATTCTAACGCCAGCGGGGCAGCGGTCCGTTACAATCCGCGCCCGCGCCTCCCCCCTGCCCCCGCGGAGCCGGGTCCAGGGGCGGAAATACGGCGGAATCCCCGCCGTGCCGGGGCTCGCCGCCCCCTCATCCGCCCCTCCGGGGCCCCTTCTCCGGCAGCGGGGGAAGGGAAATGTCCATCGCACCCAGGAATCCCCATGACCACCCACGACAACTGGTTCATCGAACACTTCCAGCCGACCGGCTCGGCCATCGGTTTCCGCGTCACCGGCAAGCTGGACGAAGTGCAGTCGCCGTTCCAGAAGATCGAGATCTACGACAGCACCGACTGGGGCAAGCTGATGGTCATCGACGGCGCCATGATGCTGACCAGCAAGGACAACTTCTTCTACCACGAGATGATCAGCCACCCGGTGCTGTTCACCCACCCGGCGCCCAAGCGCGTGGTGATCATCGGCGGTGGCGACTGCGGCACCCTGCGCGAGGTGCTCAAGCACCCGGGCGTTGAAAGCGCCACCCAGTGCGACATCGACGAGCAGGTCACGCGCATGGCCGAGAAGTACTTCCCGGAACTGTGCGAATCCAACGGCGACGCCCGTGCCGAGCTGCTGTTCGACGACGGCGTGGCCTACATGGCCAACTGCGTGCCGGGCAGCGTCGACGTGGTGATCGTGGACTCCACCGACCCGGTCGGCCCGGCCGAGGGCCTGTTCAACAAGGCGTTCTTCGAAAGCTGCTTCCGCGCGTTGAAGGACGACGGCCTGCTGGTGCAGCAGAGCGAATCGCCGCTGGCGCTGCTGGACCTGATCAAGGACATGCGCGCGGAAATGGGCAAGGCCGGCTTCCAGTCGTTCAAGACCCTGCCGTTCCCGCAGCCGTGCTACCCGACCGGCTGGTGGTCGGTGACCGTGGCCAGCAAGCAGGCCGGCTTCGGCTTCGGCTTCCGCCAGGAAGACGCCGCCGCCAAGCCGTTCGACACGCTGTACTACACCGCCCCGCTGCACACCGGGGTGCTGGTCAGCCCGCCGTTCGTGGCCAAGGCGCTGGGCGAGTAAGCCCGCGCCACACCGCAGCGACGTACCCCAACCCCGCGCCGGCCACCGGCGCGGGGTTTTCGTTGGTTCTCCAGGCGCCGCGCAGCACCCGGTCCACGCGGCTGCCGGACGCAGCCATCGCGCTGCCTGGCGCCCGAAGGGCGCTGGAACCATGCCGGACGCCCCATTGACTACAACTGTAGTCAACCACTGGCTTCGGCTGGATTCTCCAACGCAGGCCAATCGATGCGTCCCTTTGCCCGGGTATGTGGTTTCGTTCTGCTGATGTACAGCGCAGTCGCGTTGGCACAGCAGCCTCCCACGGCCGATGAACTGCGCCGCCTGGTCGACAGCTACGCCGATCACCGTGGCTTCAACGGCACCGTGCTGGTGGCGCGGGGAGACCAGGTGCTGCTGCGCGCCGCTTGTGGCCAGGCCAATGTTGAATGGGCAACACCCAACCGGGTGGAAGGGCGCTATCGGGTCGGCTCGCTGAGCAAGCCGCTGGTTGCCACGCTCACCATGCAGCTGGTCCAGCAGGGCACGCTGCGGTTGGACGGGACACTGGGCGAATACCTTCCGGCGCTCTACGCCGGGACGCCTGCGGCGGAGGTGACGGTGGCCCAGCTGCTCAGCCACACCTCGGGGCTCGCCGACGTCCCCGGGCGCTACACCGACCCGTGGTGGCAGACCGCCGCGCGCCGCAGCTATGCGCCGATGGACTTCGCGCGCGAGTGGATCAAGCCGGCGCTGCTGGAGAGCCCGGGCCAGCAGTGGCGGTACAACAACAATGGCTTCTTCCTGCTCGGTCTGCTGATCGAACAGGCCACCGGGCGGCCTCTTGCGGACAACCTGCAGGAGCGGATCTTCGCCCCGGCAGGCATGGCCGCCAGTGGCGTTTTCAACGGCAGGTCGGTGCTGGAACGGCTCGCCGAAGGCTACACCCGCACCGCGGACGGCAGCCTGGTGCAGCCGCAGTGGATCGACCCGAGCGTGTCGTTCGCGGCCGCGGGCATCTACACCACGGTCGATGACCTCTACCGCTTCGACCGGGCGCTGTATGGCGAGCGCCTGCTGAGCCACGACACGCGGCGCCAGATGCTGACAGCGCAGGCGTCGCATTATGGGTTCGGGTGGAATGTCGATGACTGGACACTGCCCGATGGCGCCCGCCTGCGGGTCGTTTCCCACACCGGCAGCGTACCGGGCTACCAGAGCTATTACCTGCGCTCCGAGTCGCACGAGGACTGCGTCATCATCCTCGACAACTTCTGGCAGGGCGCGCTTGTGCTGACAATGGGCCAGGACCTCATGCAGGTGCTCAACGGCAAGCCGATGCAACCGGCAAAGCGGAGCCTGGACGACCTGCTGACCCCGATCGCCTATCACCAGGGACTCAAGGCCATGACGGCGGCCTATGAAGGGCTGGGGGTGCGCCGCGACGACTACGACCACAGCGAGAGGGCGCTGAACGCGCTGGGCTACAAGTTCCTCCGCGCGGGCCGCAAGGACGAGGCGGTCAGCGTCTTTGAATGGGGCGTGGCGGCGTATCCCGGTTCGGCCAACACCCACGACAGTCTCGGGGAGGCGTATCGCGCGGCCGGGCGGCTGGATGAAGCGCGCGCAAGCTACCGCACCGCGCTGAAGCTCGATCCAGCCAGCCGCAGCGCCCGCGCGGCGCTGGACGCAATGGGGGCGGGCAAGCAACCCGGGGACAGCGGCGATTGAGGCATCGGTGCCGCCCTGTCCTCGCCAGGGCCGGGCGCTCTCCTTTCCCGCGCGGGCCCTGTCCCGCTGGATCGCCTTCGTGGCCCGGGCATCGGCGGAGCGCCCGGGGCTTCCGTCCGGAACGACCCCGCGTCGCGTCTTTCGCTTATCGCGCCCCGCGGCGCCCGCAGGCCCACCGGACCCAGCGGCTTCAGCGCCGGAGACGAGCTCGCGGATGCGCAGCGCTTGGTTCAGGACGGGGATCGGTCACCCGGTCGCCGCCTGGGAGCCCGCTGCACGGCGGTACCGACCAGTGACCGGCCTGCCCGGGCACGCATGCCACTGCTCGCGGCTCGCGCGCCGCGGTTGCGGCCCGCCAGCCGCGCTCAGCCCTGGAAGTCGCGCCAGAGGGGAATGCCGCGCCGGCGTGCATTCCAGCGCCCGTACAGCCCCATCGACAGGCCGAACAGCACGCCGGCCAGCACCGCGGCCAGCAGCACCATGCCCACCGGCATCTGCGAACGGCGCCACAGCATCAACCACATCATCAGGCCCCACACCGGCCCGAAGAAGGCGCCGCTCACAAGGGCGGTGGAAGCGAACCCCGCCATCGGCGGTGGTGCCATGCGCCAGCCCAGCTTCCACAACCAGCGGTACAGCAACGGCGCGGACGTGCCGCGCGGCAGGCCCTTGCCATCCAGCATCGCCAGGGCCCGCTGCAGGCGCTGGCCGAATTCACCGTCCAGGGTCGCCATGGTTCAGAGCGCGTCGGCGTCGAGCTCGCCGGTGCGGATGCGCACCACGCTGCCCAGGTCGTACACGAACACCTTGCCGTCGCCGATCTTGCCGGTGCCGGCGGCCTTGACGATGGCTTCCACCACCTCGTCGGCCTGGGCGTCGGTCACCGCGACCTCGATCTTCACCTTGGGCAGGAAATCGACCACGTACTCGGCGCCGCGGTACAGCTCGGTGTGGCCCTTCTGCCGGCCGAAGCCCTTGACCTCGGTGACGGTGATGCCGGCCACGCCGCGCTCGGCGAGCGCCTCGCGCACGTCGTCCAGCTTGAACGGCTTGACGATGGCCATGATCATTTTCATCGGTCGTTTCCCTGTCTGTGTGCCGGGGAAAGCATAGCCTGCCCGGCGCTGACCCGGCAGGCGCGGGGCGTGCCGCGCGGACGGCAAGGGATTATCCTGATGCCCCCACGCAACAGAGCCCGATGGCCGTGGTTGCCGGCGGCGCCTAACCTGCCAGCCTGCCCCGCGGAGACGCCCCCATGATCGACCTCAATCACATCGATGCGCTGGCCCGCCGCCTGAGCGAGCTGGTGCCGCCGGGCCTGCGCGAATCGCGCGAGGAACT
This sequence comes from Stenotrophomonas acidaminiphila, assembly GCA_002951995.1. NCBI lineage: Bacteria > Pseudomonadati > Pseudomonadota > Gammaproteobacteria > Lysobacterales > Lysobacteraceae > Stenotrophomonas > Stenotrophomonas acidaminiphila. Next base: position 230,419 of record CP019797.1, on the reverse strand, counting down.
GCAGGCCACCTTCAAGAGTGCGCTGCAGGCTGGCCTGGCCAAACTGGACCTGGTCACCCGCGAGGAGTTCGAAGTGCAGCGCGCCGTGCTGCTGCGCACCCGCGAGAAGCTGGAGGCCCTGGAACAGGCCGTCGCCGCACTGGAAAAGCGCCCCGCCGGCGACGCCTGAGCCACGCCCATGAGCCTGGCGCTGGTGCACAGCCGTGCCCGCGCCGGGGTGGATGCGCCGCCGGTACGGGTCGAAGTGCACCTGTCCGGCGGGCTGCCCTGCACCCAGATCGTGGGCCTGCCCGAAGCGGCGGTACGCGAATCGCGCGACCGGGTGCGCGCGGCCATTCTCTGCGCACAGTTCGAGTTCCCGGCCCGGCGCATCACCATCAACCTGGCCCCGGCCGACCTGCCCAAGGACGGCGGCCGTTTCGACCTGCCCATCGCACTGGGCATCCTCGCCGCCAGCGGCCAGATCGACCGCCAGGCGCTGGCCGCGCATGAGTTCATCGGCGAACTGGCGCTGACCGGCGAACTGCGCGGCGTGGACGGCGCGCTGCCCGCGGCCATCGCCGCGGCGCGTGAACGGCGCACGCTGGTGGTGGCGCCGGACAACGCCGACGAGGCCGCGCTGGCGCGGCAGGCGACGGTCAAGGTCGCGCGTACCCTGCTGGAGGTCTGCGCCGGCCTGGCTGGCGAGAAGACCCTGCCCGACGCGCAGGTCAGCACCTGCGACCCCGCGCCGCTGCCGGACCTGGCCGACGTGCGCGGCCATGCGCAGGCCCGCCGCGCACTGGAGATCGCCGCCGCCGGCGGCCACCATTTGCTGCTGGTCGGTTCGCCCGGCTGCGGCAAGACCCTGCTGGCCTCGCGGCTGCCCGGCATCCTGCCCGAGGCCAGCGAGGCCGAAGCGCTGGAAACGGCGGCCATCGCCTCGGCCGGGCGCCACGGCGTGGACCCGACACGCTGGCGGCAACGGCCGTACCGCGCCCCGCACCACACCGCCAGCGCGGTCGCCCTGGTCGGCGGCGGCGCACTGCCGCGACCCGGCGAGATCTCGCGGGCGCACAACGGCGTGTTGTTCCTGGATGAATTGCCCGAATGGAAGCGGCAGACGCTCGAAGTGCTGCGCGAGCCGCTGGAATCGGGCGTGGTCACCATCGCGCGGGCCGCGCGCAGCACCGAGTTCCCTGCCCGCTTCCAGCTGGTGGCGGCGATGAACCCGTGCCCATGTGGCTGGGCCGGCGACCGCAGTGGCCGTTGTCGCTGCTCGGCCGACGCGATCGCCCGCTACCGCGCGCGCATTTCCGGCCCGCTGCTGGACCGCATCGACCTGCAGCTGCAGGTGCCACGGCTGCCACCGTCCGAACTGCGCGGCGATGCTCCGCCTGCCGAAGCCAGCGCCGCCGTGCAGGCCCGCGTAGCGCAGGCACGTACCCGCCAGCTGCAACGTGCCGGTACCCCCAACGCCCGCCTCGATCCGGGACAGACCTCGCACCACTGCGTCCTGACCGCCGCCGACCAGACCATGCTCGAACAGGCGATGGAGCGCCTGCAACTGTCCGCGCGCTCGATGCACCGCATCCTGCGCGTGGCCCGCACCATCGCCGACCTGGCCGGTGGCGGCCCCATCGAACGCACGCACCTGGCCGAAGCCATCGGCTACCGCCAGCTGGATCGCGCCGCCGGCGATTGAGCGCGGCGCATTCGCCCCCGGCCCGGCACGTCGGCGCGGCCGCAGCTGGCAGCGCGCACGCCATTCAGCGACGCGATGCCCACGGGCGCCACGAAGCGGCGGATGCGCACCCGGCCCACGGCTGCACGCGGCAGGCCGTGCACCCGTTCGCGTTCCAGTCGCCACGTATGCGACGACAATGGCCGACTATGGACCTTCCCTCCCGTGGAGCCGGACATGGACAGGATTCAGCGCCCTTTCTTCCCGATCATCTACGTGCGCGGCTATGCCATGACCCGCGCGGAGATCGTCGAGACCACCTCCACGCCGTTCATGGGGCTGGAGGCCGGTTCCACCAAGATCCGCCAGGCCCAGGACGGCTCGGTGGTGAAGTTCGTGTTCGAGTCGCCGCTGGTGCGGCTGATGAAGGACTACGGCTACCGCGACGTCTATGACGGCGGTGCCGAGCTGCGCAGTGGCATTTCGCCACGCAGCATCGTCATCCACCGGTATTACGATGTGGCCGACCCGGCGTTCGGCGACGGCAAGGCGCCGTCGATCACCGAGGCCGCGGCCAGTCTGGGCCGGCGCATCCTGGAGCTGCGCGACAGCGTGTGCGGCAACAACGCCAGCCAGCGTCGCGACTTCCGCGTGTACCTGGTGGCGCACTCGATGGGCGGGCTGATCTGCCGCTGCCTGCTGCAGAACCCGGAGGTGGCCAGCGCCGAGGCACGCACGCTGGTGGACAAGGTGTTCACCTACGCCACCCCGCACAACGGCATCGACATCGCCGGCATCAACGTGCCCGACCTGCTGTCGATCAACGACATGAACAACTTCAACCGCGGCAACATGGCGCGCTACCTGAAGGTGCCACGGGACAAGGTCAACACGCTGGGCGATTCCGGTTTCCCGCCCGAGCGCATGTTCTGCCTGATCGGCACCAACAGCCGCGACTACGCGGTGGCGCGCGGGCTGTCCTCGTTCGCGGTCGGCGCGCTCAGCGATGGCCTGGTGCGCATCGCCAACGCGTACGTCGAGGGCGCGCCGCGCGCCTTCGTCAACCGCAGCCACAGCGGCTACTTCGGCATCGTCAATTCCGAGGAGGGCTACCAGAACCTGTCGCGTTTCCTGTTCGGCGACATCTGCGCCACCGCGCAGCTGGACATCACCGCGCTGGCCCTGCCACCGGAGGTCGAGGCCGCGCGCCGGCGTGGCAGGCGGGTGCGTTCGTCGTATTACATCGAGGCCACGGTGGCGCCGCGCGGCGCCTATACCTACCAGCTCACCGCGCGCACCCAGGCCAACGAATCGGCGGTGCGCCGCGAGTACGACGACATCTTCGACGCCGACGGCAACGTGCGCCGCGACGCGCGCGCGCCGGTGCTGTTCTCGGTGTTCCTGGACAGCCGCCGCATCACCGCCGGCAGCGAGGTCGCCTTCTCCATCGAGCTGGCGGTGTGCAACGCCGGCTACGAGGTCGATGGCGCGCTGTTCCTGAAGAACCACATTCCCGGCGAGTACCTGTTCCGCAACACGCTGGTGCTGTTCGCCCGGCCCGACGGCGACCGCTGGCGGCTGCGCTATGTCTGGGCCGACGACCACTGGGCCGGCGGCCCGAAGACCCAGGCCGAACTGGACGAAGCCAGCACGCGGGCCATCGGCATCGCCCAGCAGGCGCCGGACGTGTTCACGGTGCCGGTGGCCTCGGCCAAGGGCTTCGCCGCGGAACTGAAGATCGCGCTGTCGCAGTGGGTGTGAGGCGGTAACGGGTCGCTGGCGGCGGTGTTCTCCGGTTGCCGCAGCAACGCAGGCGGGACCCACGCCGGCGTTGCTGCGGCCTGCGCGGCACCGGCACGCATGACCACGCCGCGCCCGACCTGCAACGGTTTGAGGTGATTGCGGAGCCCTGTCGCCGATCTTCGCGCGCCTGGGCTTGGGCTTGCGCAAGTACACCCGGGCCAGCGGGGTGCGGCGCGCACGGGCTCCGGGCGGCACCCGGCGCCGGCTCTGCCGGGCCCAGCGCGAAGGCACGCCCCGCGCCGACCTCGTCGCGGCGCGTCGTCGCGCTAGTGGAAATCCCGCGATTGGGTGCGCAGGTCGCCGAGCAGGTGGCTGAGGTCGTGCAGGTCGCGCGCGACCAGATGCTGCACGCCATCGACCTGCTCCCAGCGGCCGCGCACCGCCATCAGCCGCGCGCCCAGCAGCACCTTGCGCCGGCGCGCGGCCAGGGCCTGCCAGACCACCACATTGAGCGGGCCATGCTCGTCCTCGAGGGTGACGAACACCGTGCCCTTGGCCGTGCCCGGGCGCTGCCGCTGCACCACGATGCCGGCCACATGGGCGCCGCGCCCGTGCGGCAGTTGCCGGACCTGGGCGATGTCGAGCACGCGCTCGCGCTGCAGCCGCGCGCGCAGCAGCGACAGCGGGTGTTCGCCGAGGGTGAGGCCGAGCACCCGGTAATCGGCCAGCACCTCCTCGCCGGCCGAAGGCGCCGGCAGCGACACCGTGTCCTCGTCGGGGCTGCCGGGCAGCAGCGGGCGCTGCCGCTCGATGCCGGCCACTTCCCAGCGGGCGGCGTGGCGGTGCCCGGCCAGCGCCTGCAGCGCGCCGGACTCGGCCAGCGCGCGCCGCGCGCGCTCGTCCAGGCCGGCGCGCAGGCACAGGTCGCGCACGTCGGTGAACGGGCGCCTGGCCCGCGCGGCGACGATCGCCAGCGCCGCGCCTTGCGGCAACCCGGCCACCTGGCGCAGGCCCAGGCGGATGCCTGGCTGGCCGTCGTCATCGCCCGGGCCGCGGCGCACGCGCCCGCCTTCCAGGGTGTTGTCCCAGTCGCTGCGGGTCACGTCCACCGGCAGCACCTCCACCGCGCGGCGTCCGCCGCGGCCGGCGCGGCGCGCGTCCTGGACGATCTCACTGGGCGAATAGAAGCCCATCGGCTGCGCGTTGAGCAGCGCACAGGCGAAGGCCGCCGGTTCATGCCGCTTGAGCCAGCTGCTGATGTAGACCAGCTTGGCGAACGAGGCGGCGTGGCTCTGCGGGAAGCCGTAGGAACCGAACCCTTTTATCTGCTCGAAGATCTGCTCGATGAATGCGTCCGAGTAGTGCTTCTGCTTCATCAACGCGCGGATCTTCTCGCGGTGCGGCTCCATGTCGCCACCGCGGCCCCAGGCCGCCATCGAGCGCCGCAGGTGGTCCGCTTCGTGCTCCTGGTAGCCGGCATGGATCACCAGCTCCATCACCTGTTCCTGGAACAGGGGAATGCCCAGCGTGGGCCTCAAAATGTTCCGGATGCCATCGGAGGGGTAGGTCACCTCCTCGCGGCCCTGCCGCCGCCGCAGGTACGGATGCACCATGTCGCCCTGGATCGGCCCCGGGCGCACGATCGCCACCTCGATCACCAGGTCGTAGAAGCACGCCGGCTTCAGCCGCGGCAGCATGCTCATCTGCGCGCGCGATTCGATCTGGAACACGCCCACGGTGTCGGCGGCCTGGATCATGGCGTAGGTCGGTTCGTCACCGGCCGGCAACCGCGCCAGGTCGATGCGCTGGCCGCGGTGCCGCTCCACCAGCTCCAGTGCCTTGCGGATGCAGGTGAGCATGCCCAGCGCCAGGCAGTCGACCTTGAGCAGCTTCATCGTCTCCAGGTCGTCCTTGTCCCACTGGATGATGGTGCGCCCGTCCATGGCCGCGTTCTCCACCGGCACCACGGTGGACAGCGGCGCATCGCTGATGACGAAACCGCCCACGTGCTGCGACAGGTGGCGCGGGTGGCCGTTCAACTGCGCGGTGATCGCCATCAGCCGCCGGATCAGCGGGTTGTCCGGGTCGAAGCCGGTCTCGCGCAGGCGCTGCGCCATCGGCACCTCGCCATTGCCCCAGCCATGGCATCCGGCCAGCAGCGCGATCTGGTCCGGCGGCAGGCCGAAGGCGCGGGCCACGTCGCGCACCGCGCTCCTGCCGCGGTAGCGGATCACCGTGGCCGCCAGCGCGGCGCGGTGGCGGCCGTACTTGGCGTAGACGTACTGCAGCACTTCCTCGCGCCGCTCGTGCTCGAAGTCCACGTCGATGTCCGGCGGCTCGTCGCGCTCGCGCGACAGGAAGCGCGCCATCAGCAACCGGCTCTCGGCAGGATCCACCACGGTGATGCCCAGCGCGAAGCACACCGCGGAATTGGCCGAGGAACCGCGCCCCTGGCACAGGATGCCGTTCTCCTTCGCGAAACGGACGATGTCCTGCACGGTCAGGAAGAACGCCTCGTACTGCTTGTAGGCGATCAGTTCCAGTTCGCTTTCGATCTGCCGGACCACATCGGGCGGCACGCCTTCCGGCCAGCGCTCGCGCATGCCGCGTTCGGTCAGTTCGCGCAGCCAGCTGCCGGGCGTGTGCCCGTCGGGCACCAGCTCGGTCGGGTAGCGGTACTGCAGCTGGCCCAGGTCGAAGCGGCAACGGCGCGCCAGCCGCACCGCGTTCTGCAGCAGCGCAGGCGGATGGATGTTGCCCAGCGCGCGGCGGGTGCGCAGGTGGCGCTCACCATTGCGGAACAGGTGCGCGCCGCATTCGGCCAGCGGCAGGTTGTGGCGGATGGCAGTCATCGTGTCCTGCAGCATGCGCCGGCGGCGCACGTCCATGTGCACGTCGCCGCTGGCCAGTGGCGTCATCGCCAGCGCATCGGCCAGCGCCAGCAGCTGCTGCAGGCGCGCGGCGTCGTCCTGCTCGCGGTGCAGTTCCACCGCCAGGTGCGCGCGTGCGCCGAACAGCGCCCGCAGCCAGCGCCCCTGTTCCGTCTGCGGCTCGGCGCCCGGCAACCACAACGCGAACAGGCCCGAGGCCTCCGCATCGGCGCCGCCCAGCACCGCTTCCACGTCCGCCCGTGCCAGCCGGTACGTGCCCTTGCCGGCCGCCAGGCGGCCGCGGCTGATCAGCTCGCATAGGCGCGTGTAGCCGTCGGCGGTTTCCACCAGCAGCACGCAGCGCAGGCCGCAGGCCAGGGTGAACTCGCTGCCGACCACCAGCCTGACGCCGCTGGCGCGCGCCGCCTCCCAGGCGCGCACGATGCCGGCCAGCGAGCATTCGTCGGTGATCGCCAGCGCTTCGTAACCACAGTCGCGCGCACGCGTGAACAGTTCCTCGGCGCTGGCCGCGCCGCGCAGGAACGAGAAATCCGACAGGCAATGCAGTTCGGCATAGGCCGGCAGGGCGTCCTCGCCGGGCGCGCCGTCGTTGGCGGCCACGCGCCCCAGGCGCTGCGCCACTTCCCAGGCGCGCGGCACGCGGGTGCCGGCATGCGAATCGCGGGCTTCGCGGCGGCTCATGCGAACCACCCGTGCAGCATCCAGCCGCCCTGCTCGCCCGGCGGCGCGAACGCCCAGGCGCGCTGGCCCTGCGAGGTTTCCAGCACGTAGTAGTCGCGGCGCGCGTCGTCGCCGTCCCACCAGCCGCTTTCCAGCCGTTCCGGGCCGGACACGATGCGCAGGCGCGGATCGCGCAGCGGCACCGGCTGCGGCAGCAGCCAGCCCGGGCGCGGCGGCAGCCCCGGCGCGGCATCGCCGATGCGCACCTCGTCACCCTGCAGCGGCCGCCAGGCACGCTCCGGGCGCGGATCGCAGGTTGGCGTGATGCGATGCACCGCGCTGTCGCCCAGGCGCGCGCGCAGCCGCTCGCGCAGCTGCGGCCACGGTTGCTGCTGGCGCGTGCGCGGATCGAACAGGTCGCGCGCGGCCGGCACAAACGGCGGCAGTTCGCGTGCCAGCAGGCGCAGCGCCACCACCGGCCGCTCGAGCCGCACCTGCTCCAGGCGGTTGCGCACCAGTTCGAACAGCAGCGCCGGCTCACGCTCGGCGGCCAGCAGCCCCACCGCCACGTCGCTGTGGCCTTGCTCGTGTTCCAGCCGCAGCACGAAACGCTGCACGCCGCCGTCGCGCACCGACAGGTAAGTGCACAGGTCGCCGACCAGGCGGCGCAGCGGGAACAGCAGCGCGGTGTGGCTCTCGACCTCGTAGCCCAGCTCCAGCCGCGCGTCGAAATGGTCCGGCGGCGCGTAGTACGCCAGCGGGTCGTCGGCCTGGCCATACAGGCGCTCCAGGTGTTCGAGCAGCGGCAGGCCGAAGCGGCGGCGCAGCGCATCGCGCGGCAGCGCGCGCAGCGTGCGCAGGTCGCCGATGCCCATGTGCCGCAGGCGCTCGCCGGTGTCCCCGGGCAACCGCGCGTGCGCCACCGGCACCCGGTCCAGCAGCGCCGTCATCGCCGCCGGCTGGGTGACCGCCAGGCCATCGCCCAGGCCGGCCAGCACCTGCGCCGCGCGCGGCGTCGGCGCCAGCCCGATGCGGTGGCTGAAACCCAGCAGCGCCAGTTCCTCGCGCAGCCGCGCCTCGATGCGCGGCCACGGACCGAGCAGGGCGAAGCTGGCACGCACTTCCAGCACGATGCAGCCGGGCCACTGCGCGCTGACCAGCGAACTGTGGCGGTAGGCCCAGGCGGCCAGGAAGCGCTGCCAGCGCGCCTCGGCCTGCGGATCGTGTTCGACCAGGGCCAGCCCGGGCAGCAGCGCATGCGCCGCGGTCAGGCGCATGCCGGCCTGGACCCCGGCGGCGGCCGCGGCGGCGTTGACCGCCTGCAGGGTGCGCAGCTGCGCCGGGCCGCCGACCAGCGCCAGCGGCGCCTGCGGGTCAGGACAACGGCGCAGGACGGCGTCCAGCGCCAGCTGCGGCAGCAGTACACAGGCCCAGAGCATGGCCGCGCCTCACCGCTTGGCCAGGGCGAAGGCGCGCGCCGGCGCCGGGCCGCCACGGCACTTGCGCACCTGCCAGGCGCTGCCGCCGTGCGCGTCGCGCACCGCTTCCAGGCGCAACGCGGCCGGCGAGGGATTGGCCGCATGGCGGCGGTCGCGCAGGGCGAACCCCAGGCACTGGCCGCTGTCGGCCGCCACCTGCAGCCGCCGCAGCGCCGGGGTGTCGGCCTGCCGCGGCCAGCCCAGCACCGCGGCGCAGGCGCCGCTGCGCAGGCATTGCTCGAACGCCCACAGCGCATCGCGCGGCGTGGCCTGCACGATCTCCAGCCGTTCCAGCGCCACGCCCGCGGCCTGCCAGGCCGGGGCGTAGGGCACATACGGTGGCGCCACCACCGCCACCGTGGCGCCGGCCTGGCTCAGCCGCGCCAGCGTGGGCAGCAGCAGCGCCAGCTCGCCTACACCATCGGCCGGCAACAGCAGTTCGGTCAGTGCGTGCCGCGGCCAGCCGCCCTGCGGCAGCAGCGCATCGAGCGCGGCGTGGCCGGTGGGCTCGCCCAGCGCCGCGGCCGAGGCACGCCCGGCGTGCCACAGCGTCTGCGCCGCCAGCAGGCTGTCGAGGGCGACCACGGTGCCCATTCAACCCGGGCGTACCAGCCCGCAGTAGACGCCTTCGATGGCGAAATCCTGGCCCGGCCGCACCTCGATCGGCGCATGCGCGCGGTTGCGCGGCAGCAGGTGGATGCGCCGCGGCCCACGCTGCAGGCGCTTGATGGTCAGCTCGCCGTCCACGCGCGCCACCACGGTCTGGCCGTCGCGCGCCTCGGGCGTGCGCTGCACCCCGACCAGGTCGCCGTCGAGGATGCCGTCGTCGATCATCGAATCGCCCTGCACCCGCAGCAGGTAATCCGGGCGCAGCGCGAACAGCCGCCGGTCCAGCCAGAACTGCTGGTCCAGGCCGATGTCGGCGCCGATCGGCTGGCCCGCCGCCACCCGCCCCAGTACCGGCAACGGCAGCAGGTCGGCGTCGCCACCGGGCAGGCGCAGGCCGCGCTTGCGCCCCGGCAGCTGCTCCAGCAGGCCATCGGCCAGCAGCGCCTGCACGTGCTTCTGCGCGGCGTTGCGCGAGGCAAAGCCGAAGGCATCGGCGATCTCGGCCAGGCTGGGCGCGCGCCCGGCCGCCAGCTCCCCGCGCAGGAAGGCGAGGACGGCGGCGCGCTGCGGTGGCAGGTCGGCGGGGATCATGGGTGTACATTTGTACACCCAAGCGAGCGCCGTAGCCAGTGCTGCCCCGCTGCCGCCGCAAAGTGCCGGGGCTGCCCGCCGCCCGCGGGTGGTGCGGGTACTTCCCGGCGCCGCGGCCGATCCCCGGCGCGCCCGCGCCGGAGGCACGGCCCGCGCCGCTAACGCAGGTTTTCGCCGAAGAAACGCAGGGCTTCGTCCACCGCCGCCGCGTGCGTGGCGGCCTTGGGGACCCGGGTGTGGCACAGCGCCTGCAGCCGGCTCGCCCCCAGCGGCGTGCATTCGGACAGGAAATCGTAGTGGGCCACGCCGGGGAGGTGGCGGAGCACGGCATTGCCGGCCAGCACCGCGGCCACGTCGCTGTTGCTGGCGGGGGCGGCCACCGCGTCGTCCGTGCCCACCATGATCGACAGCGGGAGCGGCAGCGCCTCCAGTTCCGCCGGGTCGAACGCCTGCACGATCGCCGGCGCCAGCAGGAAAGCCGCGCGCACCCCGGGCAGCGCGCGGGACTGGCCCGCCTGGCGCACATGCGGCGCCAGTTCCGGGGAGGCCGCCGCGGCCAGACGGGCGGCCTGGGTGTGGGTGGGCGACTCGTCCTGCGGCCGGCATACGCCATCGTCGGGGTGCGCGGCGCAGAAACGCGCCAGGCGCGGCATGTCCGGGCGCGCCCCGGCCGCGACCAGCGCGGTGAAGCCACCGGCCGAATACCCGACCAGGCCGAGCCGCGTGGCATCCACATGCGCGCCAAGCACCGGATCCGCCTGCACCGCCGCCAGCGCCGTCGCCAGGTCATCGGCGCGCAGCCAGGGGAGCACGCTGCCGGCCAGGGTCATCGGGTCGATGCCGTTGTTGCCCGGGTGGTCGACCGCAATCACCAGGTAGCCCGCGCGGGCCAGCGCCGTGCCCAGCCACCCCATCATCCGCGCCGTTCCGCCGTTGCCGTGGGACAGCAGCAGGGTGGGAAGCCGCCCGCCGCTGACCGGTGCGTCCTCGACCCGCCCCGCTTCCTGGAACAGCGGGGCGCCGGGCGGGCCGATCGCCAGCGGCGTTTCCGCGGTTGCCGTGTGCGTCGGATACCACACCGTGAAGCGCAGGGCATCGCGCTGCCCGGCATCGCGGATGGCAGCGGTCGCCGAGGTGGCCATGCCGGTCCGTTCGCCCGCCTTGGGCGGCGGTGGGGTGGAAACGAGTTGCAGGGCGCCAAGGGCCAGCGCCAGGGCCGGGTACAGGAAGGGCATCGGTCAATCCGGTTGCGGGGTTTCGGCCAGCGGCAGCCATAGCTCCACGCCGCCATCGCCGCTGCGGTCGTCGAAGCGCCGGTCATAGCGCTCGAACGCCGGTGTGTCGGCCAGCGCGATCCGCGCCGCGGGCAGGTAGTGCTCGCGCAGCCAGCGCCAGGTCGAACGGATGGACGACACGTGCCCGGCATGCCAGGCCACCAGGTAGCGCATCGCCGGCAGGTCCACACGCTGCCAGTGGCGGGGCGGTGGCAGCGCCGGGTCCAGCGGCACCGCGGCGATGTAGTCGAATCCGCCGTCGTCGTCGCGGTTCATGCAGACGCCATAGCTGACCGGCGCCGGGCGCGTCCACTGGCGGCCGAGCTGTTGCCATTGGCCGGGGATTTCGCCGTTGCTGAAGCGGCTATGGCGGCGGCCGATGCCGGCGACCGAGAACGCCGGCAGCGCGGCCCGTCGCAGCGCGATCCCGTCGCCCGCGGCCGCCTCGTCCACCTTCAGCGCATCCACCAGGGCGAGGGACGCCAGGCCACGGTCGCGCACCTGCACGGGAGTGCTGCCGAACTGGCCGCAGAACGCGCGGGTAAAGGCGGCATGCGTGGAATAGCCGCTGTCCAGGGCGAGCTGCAGCATGTCATCGCCGCCCTGGGCCAGGCGCCGCGCGGCCAGCGTCAACCGCCGGCCACGCAGGTAACGCATCAACGGGGTACCGGTGCGGCCATGGAACACGCGGGACAGATGGAACGGCGACAGCCCCACCGCGGCGGCGATATCCGCCAGCGCCAGCGCGCCATCGTCATGGCATTCGATGTGCCACAACACTTTTGCCGTTGCGTTCATGCTGCGTCCTGCGGGTGAACACGGGCAAGGATAGCGGAGCCGGAAACGCGGCGTTTAGCAGTTCTTGCGGCACGCGGGGGCACTTCCAGCAGCGACGCCAGCATGGGATGACGCGAGCCGCACGCCACCGGCGTGCGCGGCATCGGACGCCTTGGCGCGCCGCGCGAAGGCCGGCAATCGCGACGAAGCGACATCGAAGATGGCGCGCCCGGAGGGGTGAGAGGCCGTGCCTGCACGCCACCGGCGTGCGCGGCATCGAACGCCTTGGCGCCCTGCGCGAAGGCCGGCAATCACGACGAAGCGACATCGAAGATGGCGCGCCCGGAGGGGTGAGAGGCCGCACCTGCACGCCACTGGCGTGCGCGGCATCGAACGCCTTGGCGCCCTGCGCGAAGGCCGGCAATCACGACGAAGCGACATCGAAAGATGGCGCGCCCGGAGGGGTGAGAGGCCGCGCCTGCACGCCACCGGCGTGCGCGGCATCGAACGCCTTGGCGCCCTGCGCGAAGGCCGGCAATCGCGACGAAGCGACATCGAAAGATGGCGCGCCCGGAGGGATTCGAACCCCCGACCAATGGCTTCGGAAGCCACTACTCTATCCGGCTGAGCTACGGGCGCGTTGTGTGTCGCTGCGGGAGCCAGGTGGCTCCCCACCGTCCGGCGCTGCCGGGCGGACGCGCATTCTAACGGTAAATGCATGCGCAGGTCTGCCCCCATCGCACCCACCCGGGGCAACGGACCGCCGGGCCCGGCTGGTAACCTGTGCGCATGGGTTACGAACGCTACCAACAACAGCCGGCGCCGGTGCCGTCGCGGCTGGCCAGCTACTGGAAACTGATGCGCGCCGACCGCCCGATCGGCACCCTGCTGCTGCTGTGGCCGACGTGGTGGGCGCTGTGGCTGGCGTCCGGTGGCATGCCGGCACCGTGGACGCTGTTCGTGTTCACCGCCGGCGTGTGGCTGACCCGCTCGGCCGGCTGCGTGATCAATGATTACGCCGACCGCTGGCTGGACCCGCACGTCAAGCGCACCAAGGACCGCCCGCTGGCCACCGGCGCGGTGTCCGGGCGCCAGGCGCTGGCGCTGTTCGCCGGGCTGATGCTGGTCGCATTCGCGCTGGTGCTGACCCTCAACGCGTTGACCATCGGGCTGAGTTTCGTCGGCGTGTTCCTGGCCGCCACCTACCCCTACCTCAAGCGTTACACCCACCTGCCGCAGGTCTACCTGGGCATGGCCTTCGGCTGGGGCATCCCCATGGCCTTCGCCGCGGTACAGGGCGAAGTGCCGCCGCTGGGCTGGGTGCTGTACGCGGCCAACATCCTGTGGTCCACCGCCTACGACACCTGGTATGCGATGGTCGACCGCGACGACGACCTCAAGGTCGGCTCGCATTCCACCGCCATCCTGTTCGGCGACCTGGACCTGGTGATCCAGGGCATCCTCTACGCGCTGTTCTTCGCAGCCATGGCACTGGCCGGCCAGCGTGCCGGGCTGGGCATGGCGTACTGGGCCGGCCTCGGCGTGGCGGTGGCGCTGGTGGCCTGGGAGTTCTGGATCTGCCGCACGCGCGAGCGCCAGGCCTGCTTCCGCGCGTTCCTGCACAACAACTGGGTCGGGGCGGTGCTGTTCGCCGGCATCGTCGCCAGCCAGTACCTGCACTGACCGGGCAGCGGCCCGCCACCGGACGGGCCGCTGCCATCGCGGCGGTGCCTCAGGCCGCCATCCTGCCCAGCCGGCGCAGGCGGAACGCCGCCACCACCTGCAGCACGCCGTAGACCAGCGCCATCGCGGCGATCCACAGCGACGTGACCATCAGCCCGCTCAGCGGGTTGAGCGCGAACAGCACGCCCAGCACCACCGCCAGCAGGCCGCTGAGGACCAGCAGCCATTCGCCACGGATGTGCTTGCGCACGCGGATGGCGAAGACGATGCGGTAGATGCCGCCGACCACCAGCCACGCCGCCAGGAACAGCAGCAACACGCTCGCCGTGGCCAGCGGGTTGAGGATCGCCAGCACGCCGAAGGCAATGGACACCAGCGCGTAGAACACCGCCCAGCCCCGCGATACCGGCGCCGAACCGGCGATCGCCGCGGCCAGCGCCACCACGCCCTCGACGATCGCCACCACCCCCAGCCACAGCGCCAGCACCGCGGCGGTGCGTACCGGTGCCATCACCGCCAGCACGCCGAAAGCCACCGCGAACAGGCCGAACAGCAGGACCACCCACCAGTGGCGCGACATCGCGCCAAGCAGCGTGTCGGAAGGGAAATTCGGGTTGCCATTCATGTCATCGCTCCTTGCAGTCAGGGAATGCGTTGCAGGACAAGCATAGGCCGGGCGTGTCGCCCTGCCGTGTTCAGGGTACCCGCGCGCACACCCAGGCATCGACCCGCACCACCCCGGCCCGGCGCAGCGCGCGCGCGGCGGCCTGCACGGTGGCACCGGTGGTCATCACGTCGTCGACCAGCGCCACGTGCGCCGGCAGGCGCCCGCGGGCGGCGAAGGCCTGGCGCAGATTGCGCCGGCGCGCGGCCGCATCCAGCGCGGACTGCGGCGGGGTGGCGCGGGTGCGGTGCAGGCCGGCCAGCACGGGCAGCTGCAGCGCGCGGCCCAGCGGCCGCGCCAGCTCCAGCGCCTGGTCGTAGCCGCGGCGGCGCAGGCGCGACAGGTGCAGCGGCACCGGCACCAGCGCCTGCGGCCGCGCCACCGGCGCCAGCCGGGCGTGCATCAGCTGCGCCAGCAGGCGCCCGGCGGCCAGGTCGCCATGGAACTTGAAACGCCGCAGCAGCCCGTCCGCCGGCGCCGCGTACAGCAGCGCGGCATGCACCGCCGCCAGCGGCGAACGCGCGCCCTGGCAGGCGCCGCACAGCGCCCCGTCCGGCTCGGTGACCGGCAGTGGCAGGGCGCAGCCACGGCAGGCGCATTCCAGCCAGGGCAGCGCGGCCGCACAGGCGGCGCACAGGTCGCGGCCGGGCGTGCCCGGCTCGCCACAGACCAGGCACAACGGCGGGAACACCAGCCCGGACAGCGCCGCGCCCACCCTGTAAACCAAAGCGCCGAATGATTTGTTGACAGCAGACTGCATGCTCACCAGACTGCCCCGCTTCCGTTGCCCGATCTGTCAGGAAACACCGATGCCCGCCGTCATCCGCCACGACTGGAGCCGCGAGGAATTGCTGGCGCTGTTCGACCTGCCGTTCCCCGAACTGCTGTTCCGCGCCGCCAGCGTGCACCGCGAACATTTCGACCCGGCGCAGGTGCAGGTCTCCACCCTGCTGTCGGTCAAAACCGGCGGCTGCCCGGAAGACTGCGCCTACTGCCCGCAGGCGCAGCGCTACGACACCGGGGTGGACGCGCAGAAGCTGATGGACACCGACAGCGTGGTCGCCCGCGCCCGCGCCGCCAGGCAGGCCGGCGCCTCGCGCTTCTGCATGGGCGCGGCCTGGCGCTCGCCCAAGGACCGTGACATCCCCAAGGTGGCGGCGATGATCCGCGAAGTGAAGGCGCTGGGCCTGGAAACCTGCGCCACCCTGGGCATGCTCGAAGGCCACCAGGCGCAGGCGCTCAAGGACGCCGGGCTGGACTACTACAACCACAACCTCGACACCGCGCCGGACTATTACGACTCGATCATCCACACCCGCCAGTACCAGGACCGGCTGGACACGCTCGAACACGTGCGCAACGCCGGGCTGAAGACCTGCTGCGGCGGCATCGTCGGCATGGGCGAGACCCGCGAACACCGCGCCGGCCTGCTGCTGGCGCTGGCCAACCTGCCGGCGCACCCGGACTCGGTGCCGATCAACCGCCTGGTGCAGGTCGCCGGCACGCCGCTGCATGGCAGCGCCGAGCTGGATCCGTTCGAGTTCGTGCGCATGATCGCGGTGGCGCGCATCACCATGCCGCGCTCGATGGTGCGGCTGTCGGCCGGGCGCGAGAGCATGAGCGACGAACTGCAGGCGCTGTGCTTCGCCGCCGGCGCCAACTCCATCTTCTACGGCGAAAAGCTGCTGACCACCGGCAACCCGGACACCGCGCGCGACCAGGCGCTGTTCGCGCGGCTGGGCATTTCGCCGATGCAGGTCAACGTGGATGCCGACGACCACGACCACCCCGGCACCGTGCACCTGGACATCGCCCCGGCCTGCGCGGCGACCGCCTGAACCGGCCGCGGCAGGCAGCGGCGGCGGTGCCCGGCATCGCCGCGCCCCCACGCCGCGCGGCCTGCCGCCGGGCCGCGCCGCAAGCGGCTGCAGCGGCGACCGGTTACGCTAGCCGCCCACCCGTCCATGAACTGACGCCATGGCCCGCCCCGACCTCCTCGCCCGCCTGCAGGACCAGCGCAAGCTCCGCCAAGCGCAGGGGCGCGTCCGCGTGCGCCGCAGCGTCGGCCGCCGCGACGGCGTGCGCCTGGAAGTCGGCGGCAGGTGGCTCACCGGCTTCTGCAGCAACGATTACCTGGGCCTGTCGCAGCAGTTCGAAGTGATCGCCGCGCTGCAGGACGCCGCCGGCCGCGAAGGCGCCGGCAGCACCGCCTCGCACCTGGTCTGCGGCCACCACGCGCTGCACGAGCAGCTGGAACGCGAAATGGCCGACTGGCTCGGCTATCCGCGCGCGCTGCTGTTCGACAGCGGCTTCATGGCCAACCTCGCCGTGCAGCAGGCACTGCTGTCCGAAGAGAGCGACGTCTGCGTGCAGGACCGCCTCAACCACGCCAGCCTGCTCGACGCCACCCGCCTGGCCGGCTGCCGCCTGCGCCGCTACCCGCACCTGGACAGCGAAGGCGCCATGCGCCAGCTGAAAAACGCCGCCGACGGCGCCGCCATGCTCGCCACCGACGGCGTGTTCAGCATGGACGGCGACGTCGCCCCGCTGCGCTCGCTGTCGCTGGTGGCGCGCATGCAGGAGGCGCTGTTCTACGTGGACGACGCGCACGGTATCGGCGTGGTCGGCGAACACGGCCGCGGCTGCGTGGCCGACGCCGGGCTCGGGTCAACGAAGTACCGCTGCAGCTGGCCACCCTGGGCAAGGCGCTGGGCGGCCACGGCGCGGTGGTGCTGGGCGAGGAAAGCCTGATCCAGCACCTGGCCGAAACCGCGCGCCCGTACATCTACACCACCGCGCTGCCGCCGGCGCAGGCCGCCGCCTCGCTGGCCGCGGTGAAGCTGGCGCGGCGCGACCACTGGCGCCGCGAGAAGCTGGTCGAACTGATCGCCGCGTTCCGCGATGGCGCGCGCCGCAACGGCCTGGAACTGATGCCCTCGGAAACGCCGATCCAGCCGCTGCTGTGCGGCGACGAGGCCACGGTGATGGCGCTGGGCGCGGCATTGGAGCAGTCCGGGTTCATGGTCGGGGCGATCCGCCCGCCCACCGTGCCCGAAGGCAAGGCGCGGCTGCGCATCACCCTGTCGGCGCTGCACACCCTGGAACAGGTCAAGGCGCTGGTCGAAGCCACCGCCCGCGCCCGCGACCTGCTCGCCTACGAGCAGTCGCTGAACACCGCCAGCGCCTGAAGCACACCGTATACGCATGCATATCGACGTCACCGGCAGCGGCCCGGCACTGGTCCTGATCCACGGCTGGGCGCTGCACGGCGGCATCTTCGCGCCGCTGGTGCAGCGCCTGTCGCCACACTTCCAGCTGCACGTGGTGGACCTGCCCGGCCACGGCTTCAGCCGCGACGACGACACCCCGCTGCGCCTGCCCTACCTGGTCAACGCCATTGCCGCGGCCACCCCGCCGGCGGTGTGGTGCGGCTGGTCGCTGGGCGGGCTGGTGGCGCTGCACGGCGCGGCCACCCTGCCGCAGGTGCGCGGGCTGGCGATGCTGGCCGCCACGCCGCGCTTCGTGCGCGACGCCGACTGGCCCGACGCGGTGGAGCGCAGCGTGTTCGAACAGTTCGGCCAGGACCTGGAACAGGACTACCGCGGCACCCTGGAACGCTTCCTGGCGTTGGACGTGATGGGCTCACAGCACGCGCGCAGCGAACTGCGCACCCTGCGCGAGGCCCTGGTCGCGCGCGGCGAACCGGCACCGCGCGCACTGCACGAAGGCCTGGCCCTGCTGGACCGCAGCGACCTGCGCGGCGCCCTGCCCGGGCTGCGCGTGCCCGGCCTGTGGATCGGCGGCCAGCGCGACCGGCTGGTGCCGGCCAACGCCATGCACGGCGCCGCGGCGCTGGCCCCGCCCGGGCTGCACACCGCGCACACCATCGACGGCGGCGGCCACGCGCCGTTCCTGGGCCACGCCGACGACGTCGCCGGGCGGCTGCAACGCTTCGTTGCGGCCTGCGCGTGAGCCGCCAGCTGCGCGCATCGCCGATCATGTGCGGCCACGGGACACACCGGGAGTAACGCGATGGATCTGGGCATCGCCGGGCGCTGGGCACTGGTCTGCGGCGCCAGCAGGGGGCTGGGGCTGGGCTGCGCGCGTGCGCTGGCCGGCGAAGGCGCCAACGTGGTCATCGTCGCCCGCGGCACCGACGCGCTGGAAGCGGCCGCGGCGCAACTGCGCGCGCTGCCCGGCGCCGGGCAGGTCATCGCCGTCGCCGCCGACATCACCACCGCCGCCGGCCGCGCGGCCGCGCTGTCCGCCTGCCCACAGGTGGACATCCTGGTCACCAACGCCGGCGGCCCGCCGCCGGGCGACTTCCGCGACTGGGAGCGCGAACAGTGGCTGGCCGCGCTGGACGCCAACATGCTGACCCCGATCGAACTGATCCGCGCCACCGTCGACGGCATGGCCGCGCGCGGCTTCGGCCGCGTGGTCAACATCACCTCCAGCGCGGTGAAGGCGCCGATCGACATCCTCGGCCTGTCCAACGGCGCGCGCTCGGGGCTCACCGGCTTCGTCGCCGGCGTCGCCCGCACCCACCTGGCGCGCAACGTCACCCTCAACAACCTGCTGCCCGGCGCGTTCGACACCGACCGCCTGCGTGGCACCCTGGACGCCAGCGCGCGGCGCCAGCAGCTGCCGCTGGACGAGGTGGCCGCGCGCCGCCGCGCCGGCATTCCCGCCGGCCGCTTCGGCACGCCGGACGAGTTCGGCGCCGCCTGCGCCTTCCTGTGCAGCGTGCACGCCGGTTACATCACCGGGCAGAACCTGCTGATCGACGGCGGCGCCTACCCCGGTACCTTCTGACCCCGTAGCAACCACGTATTCCCATGCCTGCCCTGTTCGACTCCAAGCACGTCCGCCGCGCCTTCTCGCGCGCCGCCACCAGCTACCACGCCGCCGCCGTGCTGCAGCAGGAGGTCGGCAAACGCCTGCTGGAATCGCTGGATTACCTGGAAGCGCGGCAGCCGCAGGTGGTGCTGGACGTGGGCAGCGGCCCGGCGCATGCCACCGCGGCGATGAAAAAGCGCTGGCCCAAGGCGCAGGTGATCGCGCTGGACCTGGCCCTGCCGATGCTGGCCGAGGCCAGGAAGCAGGCCGGCTGGTGGCGCCCGTTCTCGCGCGTGTGCGCCGACGCGCGGGCGCTGCCGCTGGCCGACAACAGCGTGGACGTGATCTTCAGCAACCTGTGCCTGCAGTGGGTGGAAGACCTGCCGTCGGTGTTCGCCGGCTTCCGCCGCGTGCTCAAGCCCGGCGGCCTGCTGGTGTGCTCCACCTTCGGCCCGGAGACGCTGGTGGAACTGCGCGAGGCGTTCGCCCAGGCCGACGACACCCCGCACGTGAGCCGCTTCGTGCAGATCGCGCAGTTCGGCGACGCGCTGATGATGGCCGGCTTCCGCGACCCGGTGCTGGACCGCGACCTGTTCACCCTCACCTACGACGACCTGCCGGCGCTGATGCGCGAGCTCAAGGCCATCGGCGCCACCAACGCGCTGAGCGGGCGCCGCCACACCCTCACCGGGCGCAGCCGCTTCAACGCCGCGCAGGCGGCCTACGAACCGCTGCGCCGTGCCGACGGCAAGCTGCCCAGCAGCTGGGAAGTCATCTACGCCCACGCCTGGGCGCCGGAGCCGGGCGCGCCGATCCGCGAACACGGCCATGACGTGGCCGCGGTGCCGCTGTCGGCCATTCCGATCCGGCGCCGGCCGCAGAGCCCGTAACCGCGGGGCCTGCCGCCACGGCCGCGGCCGGGAAGGGTGCGCGGCGCATGCGCCGCGCTGCGTTCAACCGCCGACCTGGGCGATCCAGTCCTGCAGGTTGTAGTAATTGCTCACCCGCGCGATGCGCCCGCCGCGGATATCAAAGAACGCGCCGCCCGGCAGTACGTAGCGCTGGCCGTTGGCCGGCGGCAGGCCTTCATCGGTGTGGTGGTACTCGCCATGCACCACGTACTCGGCCGCGGCGCGGGTGCCGTCGGCGCTGGCCATCACCACCACCTCGCGCAGCTGCTCGCGGTAACTGGCCTCCATGCGCCGCAGGAACGCGGCAAACGCCTCGCGCCCGCTTTCGCGCGCGCCCTGGTTGAGGTCGTGCGCCACATCGTCGCTCAGCCGCTCCAGCATGCCGGCCCAGTCGCCGCGGTTGAAGGCATCGTAGTAACCGCGCACCAGGTCGATGGCCTGTTGCTGCGCGGGGAAAGGTCGTGGCTCATGGGGTTCTCGCGGAAGGAACAGCGGCGCTCAGGCGCCGCGGGCGAACAGGTCGCGGTGGAAGAAATAGATTTCCTGCGCCAGAAAGCGCCAGCTGGTGTGGAAGCTGCGGAAGCGCGTGCTCGGCGTGGACGAGGCCAGCGCGTCGATGCCCAGCTCCTGGGACAGGCGCAGCGCGCGCGCCATGTGCAGCGGGTCGCTGACCAGGATGGCGCGGCGCATGCCGTGCGCGTCCATCAGCCGCTTGGCCTCGACCAGGTTCTGGCGGGTGGTGCGCGACTGGCTTTCGATCAGGATGTCCTTGGCCGGAATCTGCTGTTTCAGCGCGTAGCGGCGCGCCACCTGCGATTCGGAAAAACGCGCGCCGGCGCCGCCGAAACCGCCGGTGAAGATCAGCTTCGGCGCGAACCCCTGGCGGTACAGGTCCAGGCCGTGGCGGATGCGTTCCTCGAACACCGGCGACGGCTTGGCGTCGTAGGCCGCCGCGCCCAGCACGATGATCGCGTCGGCCGGCGCGGCCTGGTCGCGGTCGCCCACCCAGATGATCCACGCCGCCACGCCCAGCAGCCACAGCAGCAGCAGCACGCACAGGCGCCACAGCCAGTCGAACAGACGCGCGCGCCGGCGGCTCATGCGCCCATCCACGGCAGCGCGTCCAGGTCGACGTTGCCGCCGGACAGCACCAGGCCCACGTTGCGCCCGGCAAAGCGCTGCGGCTGCGCCAGCACGGCCGCCAGCACCGTGGCCGAGGACGGCTCCAGCACCTGCTTGAGCACCTGCCACAGCAGCCGCATCGCCGCCACGGTGGCGTCGTCGTCCACGGTCACGACCGTGGCCTTGCCGTGCAGCAGCGCGAAATTGGGTTCGCCCAGCGCGCCGCGCAGGCCGTCACAGACGGTATCGGGCACGAAATCCACCTGCCGCCGGCCGGCGTCCAGCGACCGCGCGGTGTCCGCCGCCCCGGCCGGCTCGGCCAGCACCAGCTCGCAGCCCGGCGCCGCCTGCTGCAGCGCCAGCAGGGTGCCGCAGGCCAGCCCGCCACCGCCGACCGGCACCACCACCACGTCCAGCGCGGTGCCGGCCTGGCGCAGCAGTTCCAGCGTCGCCGTGCCCTGGCCGGCAATCACCTGCGCGTCGGCATACGGGTGCACCAGCACCGCGCCGGTGTCGCGCTGCACCCGCGCGCACTCGGCCTCGCGCGCGGCCTGGGTGGGCGCACAGCGCCACAGGGTGGCGCCATGGCGGGCGATGTTGGCCAGCTTGGCCGCCACCGCGCCCTCGGGCACCACCACGTGGCAGGGAATGCCGCGCGAACGCGCCGCCAGCGCCAGCGCCGCGCCGTGGTTGCCGGACGAATGCGTCACCACGCCCTGCTGCGCGGTGTCCGCGTCCAGCGCCCACACCGCGTTGCAGGCACCGCGGAACTTGAAAGCGCCGCCGCGCTGCAGGTGCTCGGCCTTGAAATGCAGGCGGGCGCCGGCCAGCGCATCCAGTTCGCGCGACCGCAGCACCGGGGTGACCGTGGCGTGGGCCGCGATGCGGGCCGCGGCGGCCAGCACGTCGGCCGGCCCTGGCAGGGTGAGTTCAACCATGGGGAAAGGTTAACGTAGGCCCCCGGTGCCGGACCATCTCACGCCACCACTGCACCTGCGTTCAGCCCTGCCGGCAGGGTTAAGGACCGATTCAATGCGCGGGCCCGAAGCTGGCCGCGCACCCAACGGGGGACTGTCATGAAAAAGCGCCTGATCCTTTCGGCCGGCCTGTTGCTCGGCCTGTCCGGCTGCGCCACCTACGACTACGTCGACGGCGGCGCGGGCGGCTATTACCGCGGCGCGACGTCGGTGCAGCGCACCTACCCGTACGGCTATCCCTACGGCGCCTATGGCTACGGCCCTTATGGCTATGGCAGCTACGGCTATTACGACTACCGCTACCCGTACCCGGTGTACCGCCCGCCGTACCGGCCGCGGCCGCCGCACGGCCATGACGGTGGCCACCGGCCGCCGCCGGGGCATGGCAACGGCGATGGCGGCCACCGCCCGCCGTGGCCCGGTGATGGCGACGGACGCCCGCCGCGCCCCCGCCCGCCGGTGGACGGCGGCGGCAAGTCGCCCTGGCGCGACATGGACCGCCTGCAGCGCCCGCAACCGCGCCCGCAGGCGCAGGTGCCGCGGGCCATGCCCTCGCCCCAGGCCAACGGCGCACCCCGGCCGATGATGCACCGCCCCGCGCCACCCCGACCGCCGTCACAGTCCCGGCGCATGGAATCGGCACAGCAGCAGGAACCCTGAAACCGCTTGCATTTGTTGAAAAACCAGGCAATCTTGTCTGGCCGAGTGACCGAAAGCGTCCATAACTGACGCGAACCGGCTTTCACACTCGACCGCTTCCATGTCGATGTCCGCACAGGAAATCTGGATCCCCCCTGTTCCGGCCCTGTCGGGCATCGGCGCCTACACATGACAAGCCCCGGCCATGCCGGGGCTTCGTCTTTTTTGGCTTCAGCGCATCGCGGCAGGCGCCCGCCGGCGCCGCGCGAGCAGCCAGCGGCAGCAGCGCCGGGCACCACCGCAACCTGCGGGCGGCAACGCAGGGCCACCGGCCGCGGGCGCCGTGCAGGCCCTGGAAAGAACAAGGGCCGGCAGTCCCCGACTGCCGGCCCCATGCTTCCCCGGTATGCGCTTCGGCTGGCCCCTGTTCCAATTCCAGCCACTGCGCCCATGTCGCATGCCACACCGGGTGCAATGACGTTAACTGCAGTTTGCGTGCCAACTTTAGGCCACCGCCGGTACCCACCGGGCATTGGCGGTAAAATCACCAGCCCGCCGCCGCGGCCGCAACCCGGCCCCCGGCGATGGATTTCACATTTCAGGCACACCGCTTCCCATGACCGACTCCTTCCATCGTTACGACGTCATCGTCATCGGCGGCGGCCACGCCGGCACCGAGGCCGCACTGGCCGCGGCGCGCGGCGGCGCCCGCACCCTGCTGCTGACCCACAACGTGGAAACCGTGGGCGCGATGAGCTGCAACCCGGCCATCGGCGGCATCGGCAAGGGCCACCTGGTCAAGGAAATCGACGCGCTGGGCGGGGCCATGGCCCATGCCGCCGACCTGGCCGGCATCCAGTGGCGCACGCTCAACGCGTCCAAGGGCCCGGCGGTGCGCGCCACCCGCTGCCAGGCCGACCGCAACCTGTACCGCATGGCGATCCGCCGCATCGTCGAATCGCAGCCCAACCTGAGCGTGTTCCAGGCCGCGGTGGACGACCTCATCATCGAAGGCGACGCCGTGCGCGGCGCCATCACCCAGACCGGGCTGGCCTTCCATGCGCCGGCCGTGGTGCTCACCGCCGGCACCTTCCTGGCCGGCAAGATCCACATCGGCGAAACCCAGTACACCGCCGGGCGCATGGGCGACCCGCCGGCCACCACCCTGGCCGCGCGCCTGCGCGAGCGCCCGTTCGCCATCGACCGGCTCAAGACCGGCACCCCGCCGCGCATCGACGGCCGCTCGCTCGACTACAGCGTCATGGAAGAACAGCCCGGCGACGACCCGCTGCCGGTGATGTCCTACCTGGGCCACGTGGCCGAACACCCGCGCCAGGTGAGCTGCTGGATCACCCACACCAGCGAGCGCACCCACGAGGTGATCCGCAACGCGCTGCACCGCTCGCCGCTGTACAGCGGCCAGATCGAAGGCATCGGCCCGCGCTACTGCCCGTCCATCGAGGACAAGGTGGTGCGCTTCGCCGAAAAGGACAGCCACCAGATCTTCGTCGAACCCGAAGGCCTGGACGTGGTGGAGATCTACCCCAACGGCATTTCCACCTCGCTGCCGTTCGACGTGCAGCTGGAACTGGTGCGCAGCATCCGCGGCTTCGAGCACGCGCACATCACCCGCCCCGGCTACGCCATCGAGTACGACTTCTTCGACCCGCGCGGGCTCAGGAACACGCTGGAAACCCGCCAGGTGGCCGGCCTGTTCTTCGCCGGCCAGATCAACGGCACCACCGGCTACGAGGAAGCCGGCGCGCAGGGCCTGCTGGCCGGCATCAACGCCGCGCGGTTCGTGCAGGGGCGCGAAGGCTGGTGCCCGCGCCGCGACGAGGCCTACATCGGCGTGCTGGTGGACGACCTGATCACCCACGGCACCAGCGAGCCCTACCGCATGTTCACCAGCCGCGCCGAATACCGGCTGCAGCTGCGCGAGGACAACGCCGACGCGCGCCTGACCCCCACCGGCCGCGAACTGGGCCTGGTCGACGACCGCCGCTGGCACGCCTTCGAAACCAAGCAGGCCGCCGTGGCCAGCGAAAGCGCGCGCCTGCGCGGCCTGTGGGCCACCCCCGCCAACGCCCTGGGCCGCGAGGTGCAGGAAACCACCGGCGTGGCGGTGAGCCGCGAAACCAACGTGCTCGACCTGATCAAGCGCCCGGAACTGGACTACGCCAAGCTGATGCGGGTGCCCTCGCTCGGCCCCGGCGTGGACGATGCGCGCGTGGCCGAACAGGTGGAAATCAGCGTCAAGTACGCCGGCTACCTGGACCGCCAGCGCGAAGAGATCGAACGCCAGCAGCGCCACGAGAACACCGCCATTGCCGAAGGCTTCGACTTCGCCGCCGTGCGCGGCCTCTCCGCCGAAGTGCTGCAGAAGCTCGAACGCGTGCGCCCGCAGACCATCGGCCAGGCCCAGCGCATTCCCGGCATGACCCCGGCCGCGATCTCGCTGCTGCTGGTGCACCTGGAGCGGGCGCGGCGCGGGAAGGTGGCGTGAGTGCGTCTGCTGCGCGGGGCGTTGGTCGAGCAGAAGGCGTTTGATCTCCTGCGCAATGCCTTCGCGTCATGCACCTGACTGCATTACCAAGAAGAAGCCCGCACAAGCGGGCTTCTTCTTTTCATGACTGCGGAATGCACGCTGCGGCGGCCATCAACCGTTGAACAGACGCAGCGCGGCACCGCTCAGTCGTCGTTCGTGTTGCGGCTGATCAACAACAACCCGTTCCCCACCGTCACCTGCAACGCATCGCCCACGGCAAAGCCGCAACGTTCCAGCCAACGGCCGGACAGGCGCAGCCTGGGCACGGCCCTGCCCACGACCTGCTGGCCCCGGCGCTCGTCGTAGTACAGGCAGCCCATCGTGCAGCGCTTGGGCATGCGCGCCCAACCGCTGGAAGCAGATGGCGTGGCAACGGGGGCGAAAACAACTCCGGGACGGGCGCCGAATCGATCATCCGCGGCGCGGACGCCTCGTGCCTGGATGGGCTGCGGTTGGACGCAGGGGTGGAGACGCGAGTGACTTCCTTGGTACGGCTCATGTAGGACTCCGTGTGCGATAGGGAATCCTTGTGTTTTCGAGCTGCCAAACTCGGCTGCGGATTTCTCCGTAGCGAGCTGATGGTGCTAGGTGGTCTTCGAGATCGTCAATCAGATCTTTCCGCTACGGCCAGAAGCGGACATCGCAGTGCGCGTTAACACTGGCGGAAAGAATGCGCTAGTCGAACGCGATATCAACCGGTCACCCGACGTCTCCTAACGAAGACTAAGGGCCCGCGTAGTAGGGGATTAGGCTCGGAGCGCCCGGTTCCCCTGCCAAGTGTCTGGAAGTAAAGAACGCGGATTCGCCAGCTGGGGTTACAAGATCGGAGTCGATCAGCAGGAACTGGATAGCGTCTCCCTCCTGACGCGATGCAATTCGATAGATCTCACGATACAGCCCGGCTACAAGCTCAGGGTTCTCATCGTCACTGATATTCTTAGTAGGACTGTCGATAACCAGCACGTTGGGCACCGGCATGCCGCGCTCTAATGCAGCCTCGTGGACAGCTAGGGCATAGCAGACGTTGAAGAGCGTTTTCTTCCCGCCGCTACCGGCGTCCCAGAAAGTCCACTCTTGGCCCCCATGTAGAATAGTGGGACGCCAAGTCCGAGTATCGATTATCACCTCATCATCTTCCGATACTCCTGGAAACCCGACTGAAATCATGATTGCCTTAAAATGGTCAGCAATAGCGGACACATTCGCATCTGCTGCTCTGAGTCGTTCGACCTCGCTCTCGATGGCGCTTCGCACGCAATCGATCTTCCCTTGCAGCTCACCGGCTTGGTTCTCGAGGTCCGTAATTGCCATAGGCATCTGACGAAGCTTCTCAAGTGACCGGATACGCTCCAAGAGCGTGGCACTTTCACGGTCAAATAAACGGATATTCTCAACAAAGGCGGAATCGTACCTAGCAAGTTCTTGCTGCAACGTTCTGTCTAGGGCCGCCTTCTCCGACATAACCATGTCGAGTTGCCTCACAGACTTACCCATGGCGCGCTCCCGACGCTGGATGGAATCGGAAATTTGATCAATTCGATCATTAAGTTCGCGACGCATGGCCTCCAGTTCCAAGCTTGAAATAGAAGACAGCGGTGATGCCGCGGAACAACAGAGTCCGCACTTGCCAGCTTCTACTGCACGACTTGAAATATCGGTTGCGCACTCTGGGCACCTAACGTACTCAACTCCTGAAAGGAGCTGACCAGCTTGCTCAGCACGGTCTGCCTTGAGCTTAGTGGTGATGAGCTCTGCCCGAAGCGATCTCTGCTCAGAGATTGCGGCCTCCGTCTCTGCTATCGAACTACGCAAGTCCGCGATCTGTGCCCCCATTTCTCGCAGCTTAGATCGCAGTGGGTCTGTCGGATGAATGTCGGCGTGACGCTCCAACTCGAGCTTCTGCTTCTTATCCTCATTGTCAGACAAATCGCGCTTGGCGGCTTCAATTCGGCTCTCAACATCAAGCTCTGACCCAAGCTCGAACCGATCCATGAATCGCCGGATCTGATTCGCCGCCTCGCGCTTTCCCTTCTGATCGTCGATTGCACGATAAAGATCCGTCTCCAACTGGCTCAGTCGCTCGGAATGAAGCCCAGTAAAGAAGCGCATTGCATCTTGGCTCTTGCGACCACGGAACGGGTCTTCAAGCTTAAAAAATGACGAATCAAGATGACTTTGATCTAAATAACAGTACCACCAAACGTCCCGAAAGCTGAGTCGGATCATCGGCGAGTCCGGGTCACGAGCGCGTTTTCTCACCTTGATCGGGACAGCTCCGCACAAATGAAACAAGAGGTCGCTCAGATTATAAATGTCTGCACCGACAATAGGTTCAGAGCCTGCGTCTAGCGGCGCATTGATCGATTCAATCTGATTCTCTGATGCTTCCCAGGAAACTCGCACTGCCTGTGTGTCTGTTGCCGATCGCTCTAGAGTGCAGGCGAAAGCTCCGAGCCCTACGGAAAGTCGCACGGAGACAAACTCCTTCTGCACGGCAGGTGTTCGTTCAAGCTCCCCGCCCAAACAGTAGTCAATGAGGCGAGCGACAGTGGATTTTCCGGTCCCGACTGGTCCATACAAAAAGGTGACGCCGGGGAGAATTCAAGCACCTCGGTCGTTTGCCTAGTTATTATGAAGAGACTTTTGAGCCGTATATTCATGTGGGTATGACTTGGTTAGAACGAAGCGTCACAATCTCCGGAAATGTTTGATAGATGAAACGCATAAGGTTGGTGGCAGTCATGTCGAAGTTCCGCTTCAGCAGAAGTGATCGGCGTGCGTACGATTCGAAGGCTGGCCTCTCCATGAGATTCGTTGCGATCCCGCGCCCCTTGTCTGTCAGCGTTATCACCACTTTGCGACCTTCGATTGAGACAGCAGCTAGATTCTTGGCGACAAGAATGTTCAAAAACTCACGGTAACGGTGATCCCAAGGGCCAAAGCGATAGCGGACCATCTCGGATTCCACGCTCTGCCGCTCATAGTCTTCCAGTCGAACCTCTTTGGCGGAGCGGCCTTTTGCCTGAAGCGCTCGATCTAGCATTACGGGATAACGCAACAAGAAGTCCAGTTTCGCAAGCTTCGTAAGTCCTTCAATTGATCCGTCACCCTCGTCCCCTGCAAATGCATTGAGCAGTAATAGGATCCGAGCCAGATGAAGTTCCGGTGCTCCATCTAGGTTGACGACAGCCTCGACTATGTCCATTAGTCATCTTCCCAAGGTCTATCGATACTCCACTGTACTTTGCACTGCGAGGTAAGCGAGAAAGCGAAACCCTCTAGATGGTCGTTTGTGCAGTCAAATAGCTGCTCGTTGTTGGTTCTCCGCGCTTGAAAGCGCTCTCGCAGGTTCTCCTGCATCTCGGGGCCGAAGTATTTGCCTTCAGCTTTTGTCGCTTCAAACGCTTTGGCCGCGTCGCTCAGGGCAATTGTGCGAATGTGCTCATACCGTCCCATTCCTTCGCGGCCGAACTTCTTTGTCCATGAAATTGCTAGGTAGTCAGCCTTATCACGCAGGTTCTCGGCTGCGTTACGAGATACAGCTGAGAAACCACCGGCATCAAGCTTCCTCAGCATGAGGTCCGTGCTTCCCTGTCCTGGCTCCGCCCACTTATCTGGTGCGCCCGCAAGTGAAGCTGTAGCGCTCACCCCTTGGTCAAGGACGGCTATGACTCGTTCAGCCGTCAGGCGCTTCCCATTAATGCGCGCTAATGCATCAACATTAGGACTGTCAGTTGCCAACAAATAGGCGGGCAGCAGCTGTAGATGATCTAGAGATGCGGCGCGCGCGCACTCATCGATCAGACTATACGCAGCGCGTTCAACGGAAGCATGCGGACATTCCTTTGCACCCGACCAACACCCCACAAGAGCATGCACAAGTCGCATGGTGGAGTCAGCCAGCTTGGGGAGTTTGTCCGAAGCGGTGGCCTTCTTCAGTGCTCCAAATGCGATTGACTCCGGGACATCGACATCGCGAGCAATGCGCTTAAGCCAAGCTTTGACAGGTGAGGGAAGATCCGAAATTTCAGGGGCTTTGGCTATTTCTGAAAGTACGTATCCAATGGACTGAGCATTGTTCGCGACATGAAGCGGATGATTGGTGAGGAACCGAAAGGCACGAAAGTGCCCCTGATACTGCTCCTGAAGTCGGACAAATCGCGCGAATGCATCGCGCACTTGGGAATCGCTTGCTTTCCAAATCGGCTGGCTCGAGTCACGGGTCTTTACTTGCTCGCCCGTAAAGGTGCCATCGTGATGCTTTAGCAGGATATCCTCATGATGCTCACAGAAAATCTCGCAAACATCCTGGGTGTCATCCAGCAGCATACAAGATACGACCGCTGCCCAAGTGTGCTGAAACCTATATCGTTGCTCGGTTGCATCACCTGGGTCGTTCTTCGCTAGGACTTGGTCCGGCGCGAGAAGCGTAGGTTCGATTACTGACATGTCTCCCCCAGACAAACAGTTCCGTTTGAATGCCGGAGCCCGTAACCGGGCTAGGTAAAGGTGCACGTGCCGTGCAGATTTCCTCTATTTACCCGTAGGTGAGAAGATTGACAAGGCTCTAAAGACCTCCCTGATAACCAGCAGTCGGGTCACTGCCGGCACTAGGCCACGACACTGGAACACGCGTATTTCTGGTGGCAAGCACACAGCTCGCGTGCTCCAAGCGACTGCAAAGGGTCGAAAAACGGACAGACGAACAGCTTCACTCAGCACCCGTATCATTCGTTTCTTGTCTGAACTCTTGAGTTGTTCCGATGCCATCCCTCCGCCCCTTCCTCGACAAAACCCCCACCCTCGGCCAGCGCGTCTACATCGACCCTGCCTGCACCATCATCGGCGATGTGGTGCTGGGCGATGACGTGTCGGTGTGGCCGGGCACGGTGATCCGGGGCGATGTGAACCATGTACGCATCGGCGCGCGCACCAATGTGCAGGACGGCACCATCATCCATGTCAGCCACGAGAGCCCGTACAACAAGGGCGGCTACCCCACGCTGATCGGCGAGGGCGTGACCGTGGGGCATGGCTGCATCATCCACGCGTGCCGCATTGGCGATTACTGCCTGATCGGCATGGGCGCGTGCGTGCTGGATGGCGCGGTGATCGAGGACGAGGCGTTCATCGGCGCCGGCGCGGTGGTGGGGCCGGGCAAGCGGGTGGCGCGCGGCGAGTTGTGGGTGGGCAACCCGGCGCGGCCGGTACGCACGTTGAGTGCGAAGGACATTGAAGGGCTGCGCTATTCGGCGGACCACTACGTGCGGTTGAAGGACCAGTACCTGGGCATGGCGGGCTGAAGGAGCCTGCGGGGCAAGCCCCGCAGCTACAGGGCATCGGCGGCGCTGGCCGTTGCCCGCGGGCCGGGCTTGGCCCACACTGCCGGCCTCGGGCGTGGGGACGCCCTTTTTCCAGGGAAAGGAATATTTCATGTCGATCAGAACCATGGCGCTGGCCCTGCTGGCCGGTGCAACGCTGCTCTGCGCCGCTGCGCCGGCCGCCCACGCACAGGATGAGCAGGACGCTCCGGACCCGGCGGCGTTCGTGCAGTCGCTGCATTTCCGCTCCGGCACCATCGAAGTGCCCGCGGCCAAGGCGCGCTTCAACCTGGGCCCGGAGTTCCAGTACCTGGACCAGGCCGATGCGCGGCGCGTGCTGGAAGACCTGTGGGGCAACCCGCCCGACGCCGACGTACTGGGGCTGGTGGTGCCGCGTTCGCCCAGCCTGGCCGATGACGACAGCTGGGCGGTGGTGGTGACCTACTCGGACGACGGCTACGTGTCCGACGAGGACGCGTCGAAAATGAACTACGCCAAGCTGCTGCGCGAAATGCAGGAGCAGACCGAAGCGGCCAACCCCGAGCGCGAGAAGGCCGGCTACGGCACGCTGCAGCTGGTGGGCTGGGCGGTGCCGCCGCGCTACGACGCCGGCAACAACAAGCTGTACTGGGCCAAGGAGCTGGCGTTCAACGGCCAGCCCAACCACGTGCTCAATTACGACATCCGCGTGCTGGGCCGCCACGGCTACCTGAGCCTCAACGCGGTGTCGGGCATGAATGAGCTGGGGCTGGTGCGCAGCGGCATGGAGAAGCTGTTGCCGATGGCCGAGTTCGAGCCGGGCGCGCGCTATGCCGACCACAACCCCAAGACCGACAAGATCGCCGCCTACGGCGTGGCCACGCTGATCGGCGGCGGGCTGGCGGCCAAGGCCGGGCTGTTCGCCAAGCTGGGCCTGGTCTTCGCCAAGTTCTGGAAGCTGCTGCTGATCGGCGCCATCGCGCTGGGCGGGGTGGCGCGCAAGTTCTTCGGCGAGCGCAACAAGGGCACGGTGCGCTGAGCTGCGCGCACGCCGCCACGGTGCCCGGCGCAGGCTGGGCATCGGCGGCGGCGGCGGGTAAAGTCAGCCGCTGACAGGACGCCACCGAGACACGCATGCCAGCGGCAGCCGCCCGGTTTGGATACCGGGTTTGCGACAACCCACGACCCTGCGCGCGACCGGCGGCGCCCGGCCGTTGAGCACCGCGCCGCCCATGCTCGATACCTACCGCGAGGTGATCACGCCCGAAGGCGTGCCGCTGCAGTTGCCGGCGGCCGGCCCGGTGCCACGCGCGCTGGCGTGGCTGATCGACCTGATGGTGCGGTTTGGCGTGCTGGGGTTGATGAGCCCGCTGCTGATGGCGCTGGGCGGGCTGGGCCAGGGCCTGTACCTGGGGCTGATGTTCCTGCTGTTCTGGGGTTACCCCATCGTGCTGGAGGTGTGGTTCGGGCAGACCCTGGGCAAGCGCGCGCTGGGCCTGCGGGTGGTGGCGCGCGACGGCGCGCCGCTGGGCTGGGTGCCGGCGATCGTGCGCAACCTGCTGCGCACCGTGGACATGCTGCCGTTCGGCTACGCGCTGGGCCTGCTGGCCTGCCTGTGGGATCCGCACGGGCGGCGGCTGGGCGACCTGGTGGCCGGCAGCCTGGTGGTGCACGTACCGGCGCCGGCACCAGTGCCGCCGGCACGCATCGACAGCGTGCTGGCGCCGCCGCTGCCGCTGCAGCCGGCCGAACAGCAGGCGGTGATCGCCTTTGCCGACCGCGCGCCGGCGTTGTCCGGCCCGCGCCAGAACGAGCTGGCCGACATCGCCAGCGGGCTGAGCGGCGCACGCGGGCAGACCGGCGTGCTGCGCCTGTATGCGATGGCCAACTGGCTGCTGGGGCGGCGATGAGGCAGGAACAGTTCGTCACCCGCCACGAACACGAATGGCGCCAGTTCGAGGACTGGCTGCAGCAGCGCGGCGGCAGTGCGCGCAAGGCGCGCAACACGCCGGCGCCGGACCTGCCCGGCGACGAGACCATTCCCGAACGCTACCGGCGCCTGTGCCAGCAGCTGGCGCTGGCGCGCCGCCGCGGCTACAGCCCGCAGCTGGTCGAGCGCCTGCAGCAGCTGATGCAGCGCGGCCACAACCTGCTGTACCGCGCGCCGCCGCCGCGCTGGCAGCGCGCGCTGGAATTCCTGTTCGCCGGGTTCCCGCAGCTGGTGCGCAGCCAGGCCGCGGCCATGTGGGTGGCGTGCGCGCTGTTCGTGCTGCCGCTGGTGGGGGTGTTCGTGCTGCTGCAGTACAAGCCCGAACTGGTGCACCTGCTGCTGGACCCGCAGCAGATCGCGCACATGGAGAAGTCGTACGACCCGTCCGCCGAGCACCTGGGCCGCACCCGCGACAGCGGCACCGACTGGGCGATGTTCGGCCACTACATCATGAACAACATCAGCATCGGCCTGCGCACCTTCGCCAGCGGGCTGCTGGCCGGCGTCGGCACGGTGCTGGTGCTGCTGTACAACGGGCTGGCCATCGGCGCGGTGGCCGGCCACCTGCAGCACATGGGCTACGGCGACCCGTTCTGGCGTTTCGTCGCCGGGCACGCGCCGCTGGAACTGACCGCGATTGTCATTGCCGGTGGCGCCGGCCTGCAGCTGGGGCTGCGGCTGATCGCGCCGGGCCGCAAGCGGCGCATCGACGCGCTGGTGGAAGGCGGGGTGATCGGCGCGCGGCTGTGCCTGGGGGTAGCGTTCATGCTGCTGCTGGCGGCGTTCGTCGAGGCGTTCTGGTCGTCCATCGCCACGGTGCCGGCGTGGGGCAAGTTCACCGTATCCGGCGTGCTGTGGGCGCTGGTGTTCGGCTGGCTGTGGCGCGGCGGCCACGGGGGACGCGATGCGCATTGACCAGCTCGACGTGGTGCTGCGCGCCCGCTCGCAGTGGGAGGCGATGGAGCTGGGCACCGCGCTGGTGCGGCGCCATGCCGCGGCCATCTGGACGCCGTGGCTGCTGCTCACCGCGCCGGTGTTCGTGCTGCTCAACCTGGGCGGGTGGTGGCTGGACGCCTTCTGGCTGCCGGCGTTGCTGCTGTGGTGGCTGAAGCCGGTGTTCGAGCGCATCCCGCTGTACGTCATCTCGCGCGGCGCGTTCGGTGCGGTGCCCGGTACCGTGCAGACCCTGCGCGCGCAGATGCATTGGGGTGTGCGCGCGCTGCCCGGTTACCTTCTGTGGCGCCGGCTGGGCCCGGCGCGTGCGCTGCTGATGCCGGTGGACCTGCTCGAAGGCGGCGACGCCGCGCAGCGGCGGCAACGGCGGCGCGTGCTGGGGGTGCGGCCTATGGCCATGCCACGCTGCTGACGCTGGTGTGCTGGCATTTCGAGGTGATGCTGCAGGTGGCCGGCATCGCGCTGGTATTCATGTTCGTGCCGCTGGATTCCTTGCCCGAGTCGCTGCGCGTGGCGGTGTCGCTGATCGGCAGCGACACCCCCGCGTGGGTGTGGCTGGGCTTCAACCTGCTGGCGTGGGCGGCGATGACGCTGATCGGCCCGTTCTACAGCGGCGCCGGCTTCGGCCTGTACCTCAACCGCCGCACCCAGCTGGAAGCCTGGGACGTGGAAATCGCCTTCCGCCGCCTGCGCGCACGGCTGGCGCAGGCGGCGCCGCTGGTGCTGGTAATGATGATGGGGCTGGCCATGCTGCCGCTGGCGGCGCCGGTGCATGCCCAGGATGCCGCCGCTCAGGCCCCGGCGGCACATGACAACCACAAGGCGGGTGGGTCGCAGGCCACGGCCGCCGCCACGCCCGCGGGCGTGTTCGGCGCCGCACCGGCCGATACCGCCGGCTTCCGCCAGGCGGCCGCACGCGCCTATGACGACCCGCAGCTGGGCGCCCGGCATACCGTCTGCCGCTGGGAGCGCCGCGACGCGGAGGTGGAGAAGCCGGACCGCGACTGGAATTTCCCGGGGGGCTCACTGTTCGCCGCGGCGGCCAGGCTGCTGGCGCTGCTCAGCGAAGCCGCCTTGTGGATCCTGGTCGGTGCGCTGTTGCTGGCGCTGGCGCTGACCGTGCGCTGGTGGCTGCCGTGGCTGCGGGGCAGCGGGCACCGCCGCCGGCGCGGAGCCGAATCGGAGGTCACCGCGCACGCGCTGCAGCTGCCCGACACCTTGCCGCCGGACATCCTCGCCAGCGCCCGCCGCCTGTGGCAGGACGGCAGGCCGCGGCATGCGCTGGCGCTGCTGTACCGCGCCAGCCTGGACGAACTGGCGCAGCGCGCCGACATCGTGCTGCCGCCGGGCAGCACCGAGGCACAGTGCCTGCGCGCATCCAGGCGCATGCCGCAGGACGCGGACCGGCGCCTGTTCGCGCGCATGGTGCGCACCTGGCAGTACGCCGCCTATGCCGGCCGGCTGCCGTCGGACGCCGAATTCCAGGCGCTGCTTGACGACCTGCGCCAGCAGTACGGGTGGGCCGCATGAGCGCACGCGTGCGCAATGCGCTGATCGCCCTGGCGGTGCTGCTGCTGGCCGCGCTGGCGGTGACGTGGTTCCTGCGCACCCACCAGCGCACATGCGAACCGGCCACGCTGCCGGCCTACGGCGAGCCCACCTTCAACCCGCTGTTCGCGCTGCGCGAAGCGCTGCGCCGCGACGGCGTGGACGCCGACACCCGGCGCACGCTCGACCTGGCCGGCATGCAGCTACAGCCGCGCGACACCGTGCTGCTGCTGGACGACCCGCGCCAGCTCACGCCCGCGCAGGTGGCGCAGCTGGTGGACTGGGTGGAGTACGGCGGCCACCTGCTGCTGCGCATGCCCGCGGCCGACGAGGCGCTGGATGGCGAGCAGACACTGCTGGGCCGCTTCGGCATCGCACCGGGCAAGGTGGCGCCGCGCTGCCAGCCCTGGCATGTGCCGGGGCAGGAACAACACCAGGAATTCTGCGCCGGACCGCGCTTCACCGTGGGCGAGCATGCCCGCGTCGAACGCCGCTGGGGCGATGCCACCGACACCACCCTGGCCTACGCGCGGCTGCGCTACGGCAGCGGCCGGGTGGACGTGCTGGCCGACATGGATTTCCTGCGCAACGGCCAGGACGAACAGGACACCGGCCTGCGCGACCTGCCGCACCGCGACCTGGCGCGGCTGGTGCTCGCGCCCAACTACGGCAAGGGCCGCATGCACCTGGTCTACGCCGCCGAAGCGCCGTCGCTGTGGCGCACCGTGCTGCAACGCGGCTGGCCGATCTGGCTGCCGCTGCTGCTGGCGCTGCTGGCGTGGCTGTGGATGCGCGCCCAGCGCTTCGGCCCGCTGCAGCCGTCGCCGCGGCAGGAGCGCCGCTCGCTGCTGGAACACGTGCGCGCCAGCGGCGAACACCTGCACCGCTACGGCAAGGCGCCGCTGCTGTACGACGCGGTGCGCCAGTCGTTCCTGGCGCGCCTGCGGCGGCGCGCGCCGCTGGCCGCCGCACTTGCCGGCGACGCCCAGCTGCAGGCCATCGCCGACCACCTGCGCTGGCCCACCGAACGGGTGCGGCTGGCGCTGCAACTGCCCCCGTCACGCGACGACGCCGCGCTGCGCGAACGTATCGCCCTGCTCATCCAGATGAGAAACCAGCTATGACCGACCTGCCCGCTCCGCCCGCCCTGCCCGGCGATGCCCCGACTCCGGCGCCCGCCCCTGGCAACGTCGAACTGATCGAACGCGTCGAACGCCTGCGCGACGCCGTCGGCCAGGCTTTCATCGGCCAGGCCGAGGTGCTGGACCAGATCCTGGTGGCGCTGCTGGCCGGCGGCCACGTGCTGATCGAAGGCGTGCCCGGCCTCGGCAAGACCCTGCTGGTGCGCGCGCTGGCGCAGGCGCTGGAGCTGGATTACGCGCGCGTGCAGTTCACCCCCGACCTGATGCCCAGCGACGTCAGTGGCCACGCCGTGTACGACCCCAAGACCGAGAGCTTCAAGATCCGCCGCGGCCCAGTGTTCACCCACCTGCTGCTGGCCGACGAGATCAACCGCGCCCCGGCCAAGACCCAGTCGGCGCTGCTGGAGGTGATGCAGGAAGGCCAGGTCACCATCGAGGGCCGCGCGTTCCCGCTCACCCCGCCGTTCCTGACCCTGGCCACGCAGAACCCGGTGGAGCAGGAAGGCACCTACCCGCTGCCGGAAGCGCAGCTGGACCGGTTTCTGCTCAAGGTGCTGATCGAATACCCGCAGCTGGAAGACGAGAAGCGCATGGTCGCGGCGATCACCGCCGGCCGCAGCGCCAGCGATTTCGACCTGTCGCAGGTGCCGCGGGTGATGAACGGCGCCGACGTGGTGGCCCTGCAGCAGGCGGTGGCGGCGATCACCGTGGACCCGCAGGTGATCGACTACGCGGTGCGGATCGTCGCCGCCACCCGCAAATGGCCGGGCATCGCGCTGGGCGCCGGCCCGCGTGGCAGCCTGGCGCTGGTACGCGCGGCGCGCGCGCAGGCGGTGCTGGCCGGGCGCGATTTCGTCACTCCCGACGACGTGCGCGAGATCGCCAGGCCGGCGCTGCGGCACCGTATCGCGCTGGCGCCGGAGCTGCAGATCGAAGGGCAGTCGGCGGACGATGCGCTGACCGCGTTGCTGGCCAAGGTGGAGGCACCGCGCAAATGAGCCCGCGTGGCGGCCAGGCGGCTTCGGTTCGCGCTTCTTCGTACGTGGTGCGAGGGGTGGGGTTGGGGTGGGCCGGTGTTGCCGTCATGGCGCTGCATGCGCCCGTCGCGGCGGCTGCACCGGCAGGAATTGCCGTTGCCGTTGCCGTTGCCGTTGCCGTTGCCGTTGCCGTTGCCGTTGCCGTTGCCGTGATTTTGCTTTCGGCTTCTGCCTTCCGGGTCCCCTTCCGCAGCGACGGAGTCGACGGACAAGACCCCGCAGGGGCGGCGTGCATGGATGCACGTCGTTTTTCGACGAGACAGGGATGTCTCGTCGAAAAATCCCGGCGGCGGAGTGGACCCAGCCCGCGCAGCGGGCTGGGCGCGGAGGCAGGGGCGTGTTTCTTTGGGCCACGTTTCTTTGCACGAGCAAAGAGAAGTAACTCGCTCCTGCGAAGCAGGGGCGAAAGCCCTGCTTTCAAGCTTCTGCTTTCACGCCTTTCCCATGGCTTTCCCAGCGTTTGGGCAGCGTACTCTCCTCCCCTTGCACGTCCTCTTCCTTCTGAACCTGAAGCAATTGAGGCCGACAAGAGCAGGATCAAAGGCTTTCGCTCCCCTTCGGGGCGCGAGCCACCTTTCTTTGCTCGTGCAAAGAAACGTGGCCCAAAGAAACACGCCCCTGCCTCCGCGCCCTCCGTGCCTACGGCACTCCGGGGCCACTCCGCCGTCGGGATTTTTCGACGAGACATCCCTGTCTCGTCGAAAAACGACGCGCGTCCTGCGCGTCGCCCTTCGGGTTTTTCCCGTCGGCTCCGTCGCTGCGGAAGGGGATGGGTAGATCAAGAGCAAGCAACCGCAAGAATCTTCGCGCTTCCCCACCTGCCCGCAAGCCTCAAACCTTCCATGAGGCCCACCGCATGAGGCCTTCACCACTGTTGATTGCACTGCTATCTGCATGGGGCCTGCTCGGCATTCCTGTTGCCCTGCACCTGTTGCCCGTCGAAATCTGGACGGCAACCGCCTGCGCCATCGCCCTGCCCGCCCTGGTCGACGCGCTGCGGCTGTGGCGCCGGCCCACGCCCACGGTGCGGCGCGAGCTGCCCGAAACCCTGGCGCTGGGCGTGGAGCGCGAGACCTGGCTGCAGCTGGACGCTGCCGTCCGGCAGCGGGTGGACGTGTTCGACCTGGTGCCCGGCGGCTGGGCACTGCGTGGCCTGCCACGCACGCTGCGCCTGGCGCGCGCCAGCGAGTCGCGCTTCAGTTACCACTTCACGCCCGGCGCGCGCGGCTCCTTCGTCTTTGACGGCGTGCAGCTGCGCCTGCACTCGCCGCTGCGGCTGTGGCGGCAATCGCGCGTCGCCGGGCCGGTGCAGAACGTGCGGGTCTACCCGAATTTCGTGCCGCTCACGCGGCTGGCGCTGCTCAGCGCGGAGATGGCCTCGCGCCTGGTCGGCGCGCACCTGAAGCGGCGCCGTGGCGAAGGCACGGATTTCCACCAGATGCGCGAGTACCGGGTCGGCGACAGCCTGCGCCAGATCGACTGGAAGGCCACGTCGCGCGCGCGCAAGCTGATCTCGCGCGAGTACCAGGACGAGAAGAACCAGCAGCTGGTGATGATGATCGATACCGGCCGGCGGATGCTGGCCGACGAGGGCGGGCTGTCGCATTTCGACCACGTGCTCAACGCGTCGCTGGTGGTGTCCTACCTGGCCCTGCGCCAGGGCGACGGCGTGGGCCTGTTCGCCAGTGGCGGCGAAAGCCGCTGGGTGGCGCCGCAGCGCGGGCTGGGCGCGATCGACACGCTGCTGCGCGCCAGTTTCGACCTGCAGCCGCAGCCGGTGGCCACCGACTACCTGGCCGCCGCCACCGGGCTGTCGCTGCGGCAGTCGCGCCGCTGCCTGGTGATGCTGGTGACCAACGTGCGCGACGAGGACATCGAGGACCTGCTGGCCGCCGTGCGCCTGCTGCAGAAGCGCCACCTGGTGTGCGTGGCCAGCCTGCGCGAGCGCGAGCTGGACGATGCCCTGGCGCGCGGCGCCGATACCCTGCCCGACGCGGTGCAGGCCGGCGCCATCGCCCGCTACCTGCAGCAGCGCGCCGCCGCGCACGAGGCACTGCGCAGCCACCGGGTGATGGTGCTGGACGTCACCGCCGAGGAGCTGCCCGGCGCGCTGGTGGAACGCTATCTGGCGGTCAAGCGCGACGGCCTGCTGTAAGCGCGCGCGGGGCAGCGCTGGCAGGTCCTGGTGGACCCGCCAGCGGCGGCAATCACTCGTGGATCGTGTAGGAACCGAGCTTGCACAGGTCCTGGGTGTCTTCGGTGATCTCCAGCCCCGAATCCTCGTCGAACTCGAAGCGCATGTCGTACACGCACTGGCTGCGGCCGTCGGCGATGGTGACCTGGACCGACTCGCCGGGGCCCAGGACATCGGAGCCGAGCACGTCCTCTTCCCAGTCGTCCACCCCGGCCGGCGAGGTATGGAAGTAGGTCATCACCGCCGAGGTACCGTTCTTCAGGGTGAAGACCAGGTCCTGGGCGTGGGCCGCCGGCGCAAACGCGAGGGCCGCCAGCAGCGCGCCGGCGAAAAGCTTCTTGTCGAACATCAGGGTTCCTTCATGCACAGAGGGGATGGGTGCCCTGGCACGCGGCGCCGTTCTCCCCAACGGCGCCGGTGTATTCATGAATTGGCAGCGGGATTTGAGCTTCGCGGGGACGCGAAGTCAATCACTATATTTTTCGCAGACCCGCGTTTTTCATGAGGTTTTCTGCCCCTGTTTTACGGTTGCGCGCGACCACGCCGCTGCCTTCCAGTGCGTTCCGCGCACGGGCGACGCCCGGCCCCGCGCGGGCGGGACCGGGCCAGGCACTGGCTTTGGGCTCAGACGTAGATGCGGGTGCTGCCGGCCGGGGCGTCGTCGATGATGGCGTGCGGCAGGAAACGCGCGCTGTCGCGGGTGATGCGGCTGTCGTCCTCGCGCACGCCGATGCCGCAGGCACGGTCGCCCACCACCCAGCTGCCGACCAGCGGGTAGTTGCCGTCGAATGCCGGCAGCGGATGGAACGCCTGCACGATGCACGGCCCCGTATACGGGCCTTCGCTCTCCTGCCAGCGGCCATCGCTCATGTGCATGGCGATGTTGGCGCCTTCGCGCGAGTGCAGCGGCTTGCGCACCCAGCCCGCCGGCAGCGCGCTGCCGTCGTCGAAGTGCGCTTCCAGCAGGTTGGGGTGGCCGCGGTGGCGCTGCCACAGCAGCGGCAGGATGCCCTTGTTGCTCAGCACCGCCTTCCACGCCGGTTCCAGCAGGCGCACGCCCGAACCGGGCAGCGCCGCGCCGAATTCCTCGCGCATCAGGTCTTCCAGTGGATACAGCTTGAACAGGCTGCCGATCACCACGTCGTCCAGGTCGGTGAAGCGGCCGTCGGCCGACAGGCCGATGTCCTCGATGGCGATGGCCGCGCCGTGCAGGCCGGCCTGCGCTGCGCAGTCGCGCAGGTAGGCCACCGTGCCCTGGTCCTCCTCCGAGGCGCCCACCGCGCTGAAATACAGCGGCGGCGGCAGCTGCGCCGACAGCTCGGCGAAGCGCTCGACCAGGGCCTCGTGCAGCGAGTTGAACTGGTCGGCCTGCTGCGGCAGCGCGCCGCGGTTGCGCTGGTCTTCCAGCCATTGCCACTGGAAGAACGACGCCTCGTACAGCGAGGTCGGGGTGTCGTAGTTCAGTTCGTACAGCCTGGCCGGGCCATTGCCGTCGTAGGCGAAGTCCAGGCGGCCGTACAGGTGCGGGTCGCGGCGCCGCCAGCTCTCGGCGATCCAGTCGCGGAACGGCGCCGGGATCGCCAGCCGCTCCATCAGTTCCTCGCTGGCGACCACGTCGCCGACCAGGTCCAGCGCCATCGCGTGCAGCTCGGCGCTGGGGTCTTCCAGGTCGTTCTCGATCTGGCGCAGGGTGAAGGCGTAGTACGCGGTTTCGTCCCAGTACGGCGCGCCGTCGATGGTGTGGAAACGGAACCCCGCCTCGGCCGCGCGCGCGCGCCAGTTGGAGCGTTCGGCAATGGCAACCCGCTTCACTGCATCAACCGCCGACGGTGGTGCGGCCGCCGCTGCGCGCGCCGAAGCCACCGCGGCTGGCGGTGACGGCACGGTTGGGCTCGCTGCTGACCGGCGCCAGCCCGGCCTTGCCGGCGCCGATGCCGCTGGCGGTGTTCATGCCGCCGGTGCCGGCCGGCTTGGCCCAGCCATTGGCGTTGTCCTTGAACGCCGGCTGCGCGGCCGGCGGCGCGGCCACCGCCCCGGCGCGGCCGCCGTTGAGCATCTGCGACATGAAGAAGCCCATCATCATCGGCCCGATGAACGAGGTGCCGGCGCTGGTGTGCTGCTGCACGCACTGCTCGGCCGGGTACTCCTTGGCGCACTCTTCCTTGCTGGCGTACTTGGGCGCGGCGTCAGCGGCCTGCTGCTGCGCGGCGGCGAACGCGGTGCGGCAGGCGGAGGGATCACCGGTGGCTTCGCTGCAGGCTTCCACCGAGGTGTACAGCCCTTCCTGCACCTGCACGGATTGCTCCTTCTGGCAGGCGGTGAACAGCAGCGGCGCGGTGCTCATCAGCAGCAGCGCGGTGGTCCTGGATCGCTTCATCGTCGTAGCCCCATGAAAGTCGTCCCCGAATGATGCCCGATCCACGCGCGCGGGCGGAAATCGGCCGCGCCACCAACCTGAACGTCGTTTCAGGTAACCCCCGGTCCCGCGGCCCCTGCGCCGGGCATCGGCCAGGCAGCCGCGTGCCCGGTGGACGGCTTTTCCGCCGCGGCGTGGCGAGCGCGATGGTTGCAACAGCAACCGGGTTCTTCATGCAGAATCGATGGCACTGCGTTCCGTTGCCTTCCCCATGCCCGACTACCGCTCGAAAACCTCCACCGCCGGCCGCAACATGGCCGGCGCCCGCGCCCTGTGGCGCGCCACCGGCATGACCG
This sequence comes from Stenotrophomonas acidaminiphila, assembly GCA_002951995.1. Taxonomy (NCBI): domain Bacteria; kingdom Pseudomonadati; phylum Pseudomonadota; class Gammaproteobacteria; order Lysobacterales; family Lysobacteraceae; genus Stenotrophomonas; species Stenotrophomonas acidaminiphila. The sequence continues at coordinate 188,473 of CP019797.1, read as the reverse complement.
ATGGCGACTTCCACAAGCCGATCATCGCCGTGGCCAATTCCTTCACCCAGTTCGTGCCCGGGCACGTGCACCTGAAGGACCTTGGCCAGCTGGTGGCGCGCGAGATCGAGGCGGCCGGCGGCGTGGCCAAGGAATTCGACACCATCGCCGTGGACGACGGCATCGCGATGGGCCACGACGGCATGCTGTACTCGCTGCCCAGCCGCGAGATCATCGCCGACTCGGTCGAGTACATGGTCAACGCGCACTGCGCCGACGCGCTGGTGTGCATCTCCAACTGCGACAAGATCACCCCCGGCATGCTGATGGCCGCGCTGCGGTTGAACATCCCGGTGGTGTTCGTCTCCGGCGGGCCGATGGAAGCCGGCAAGACCCGGCTGGCCGAGCACAAGCTGGACCTGATCGACGCGATGGTCGCCGCCGGCAACGAGGCGGTGAGCGATGAACAGGTGGCTGCCATCGAGCGCAGCGCCTGCCCGACCTGCGGCTCGTGCAGCGGCATGTTCACCGCCAACTCGATGAACTGCCTGACCGAAGCGCTGGGCCTGTCGCTGCCGGGCAACGGCACCGTGGTGGCCACCCACAGCGACCGCGAGGCGCTGTTCAAGCGCGCCGGGCGGCTGGTGGTGGAGCTGTGCCACCGCTGGTACGGCGGCGAGGACCCCAGCGCGCTGCCGCGCGGCATCGCCACGTTCGAGGCGTTCGAGAACGCGATGACCCTGGACATCGCCATGGGTGGCTCGACCAACACCATCCTGCACCTGCTCGCCGCCGCGCAGGAAGCGGAGGTGGCCTTCGACCTGCGCGACATCGACCGCCTGTCGCGGCGCGTGCCGCAGCTGTGCAAGGTGGCGCCGAACACGCAGAAGTACCACATCGAGGACGTGCACCGCGCCGGCGGCATCATGGCCATCCTCGGCGAACTCGCGCGCGGCGGGCTGCTGCACACCGGCGTGCCGACCGTGCACAGCCGCACCCTGGGCGACGCCATCGCGCGCTGGGACGTGACCCAGGTGCAGGACGCGGCGGTCCATGAGTTCTACAAGGCGGGCCCGGCGGGCATTCCCACCCAGGTGGCCTTCAGCCAGAGCACGCGCTGGCCGTCGCTGGACACCGACCGTGCCGACGGCTGCATCCGCGACGTCGCCCATGCGTTTTCCAGCGAAGGCGGGTTGGCGGTGCTGTACGGCAACCTCGCCGCCGATGGCTGCGTGGTCAAGACCGCCGGCGTGGACGAATCCATCCACGTGTTCGAAGGCAGCGCCCGCGTCTACGAAAGCCAGGACGCCGCGGTGAAGGGCATCCTCGGCAACGAGGTACAGGCCGGCGACGTGGTGGTGATCCGTTACGAAGGCCCCAAGGGCGGCCCCGGCATGCAGGAAATGCTCTACCCCACCAGCTACCTGAAGTCCAAGGGCCTGGGCAAGGCCTGCGCACTGCTCACCGACGGCCGCTTCTCCGGCGGCACCTCGGGCCTGAGCATCGGCCACTGCTCGCCGGAAGCCGCCGCCGGCGGCAGCATCGGCGTGGTCCGCGACGGCGACCGCATCCGCATCGACATTCCGCAGCGTGGCATCCACCTGCTGGTGGACGACGCCGAACTCGCCCGCCGCCGCGACGAGCAGGCCGCGCGCGGCTGGAAGCCGGCACAGCCACGCCCGCGCAAGGTCAGCACCGCGTTGAAGGCGTACGCGCTGCTGGCGACCAGCGCGGACAAGGGCGCCGTGCGCGACAAGGCATTGCTGGACGGCTGAACGCCCACAGGGGCCGCCCCTCCGCGGCTCGCACACGTCCTGTAGGTGCCGGGCCCGCCCGGCACATGCCATCAAACCGAACCCGACCCTGCCCCCGGCAAACGCGCCACAGGAGAAGTCGCCTGCCGTGCGGGGGCGTTCGATACCCCGGATGATTCAGGGCTGCAGGGCCGGTGCATGACGTGCGAGGATGGGGCGCAGCAAGATGGTGGCGGGAGCGCCGACCGATGCGGGCACAGTTATCCGGGCCGTGTGCGGATTCTGCTCCGCAAAGGTCCGCCGCATCCCGCGCATCACCACCTGGCAATCCACGGAAACTGGCGTCGCCCGGCACCGCAGCGCAGCCCAGGTGCCAGGGATATCGACAGGAGCGTGCCGCATGCCCACCAGAACCCCGCCGACCATGTTTTCCAGCCCGGTTTTCGTTGCCGCGGGCCGGGCGTTCTCGTTCGCCCGGGTTCCGCCCGAAGTGAGCAGATCCCATCTGCGACGCGGCAGGATGACGGCCCGCGTGTCCATCGGTGAACGTCATTTCGATGCGCTGATGGAGCCCGATGGCAAGCTCGGGCATTGGTTCGTTGTTCCGCCCGGCGTCATCGGCACGGAAGCGCTGGCGGCCGAGGGGAATGTGCTGTTCACCCTGGCCAGCCTGGATGAGCAGCCCGATCCGGCGCTTCCCGATTACTTCCAGACGCTTCTGGCCGGAAGTCCATCGGCACGGGCGACCTGGGCGGATACCACCACGCTGGCCAGGATCGACTGGGTTCATTGGATGGAGTCCGCCAAGCAGGAGGCGACCCGGCGCGAGCGGGCCGCCAATGCGATCGACATGCTGGAGAAGGGGAAGAAGCGTGTGTGCTGCTTTGATCCATCGGGCTTCTACAGCAAGGCGCTGGCCTGCCCTGCGGAAGAGAAGCGGTAGGCGGCCGCGCCGAGGCCTGCAGGTCGGCCCACGCGCGCGCCGCGTGCCATGGGCCGCCGCGGGCACTACGCGGTGCAGGAAAGCCATGCGGGGTGCCGGCCATCGCCCGGGCAGGCGTTTCTCGTGCTGTCTGTGCCCGGCAGCCCGATCGCATACGCGGTGCGTGCCCGTGAGCGGCCGTGCGCGGTGCCCAGTATCAGCGCAGCGCTGCTGCTCGTCGGCCTGCATCGCGTTGCCAGGCCAGGCTGTCCTTCCTCCGCCGCTGCGCGTGGCCGCCACCGTGGTGGGGTTACCATGCGCGGCCGTGGCATGGCATGCGCACCTGGGTTGCCCAGCATCCATGACGCGGCCTCACGCCGGCCGTCGCCGGCGTTCCATCCAGGCCGGTTTCCGGACGGCGACCGGCACAGGCGCCCGCAGGCCGGGCAAGACGTGCATTACAGGCAGTCCTTCATGACCAATTACTTCGACAGCCCGTTCAAGGGCAAGCTGCTCTCCGAGCAGGTGACGAACCCGAACATCAAGGTCGGGCGATACAGCTACTACTCCGGCTACTACCACGGCCATTCGTTCGACGATTGCGCGCGCTATCTCCTGCCGGACCGGGAGGATGTCGACCAGCTGGTCATCGGCAGCTTCTGCTCCATTGGCTCGGGGGCCAGCTTCATCATGGCCGGCAACCAGGGCCACCGGCACGACTGGGTGTCTTCCTTTCCGTTTTTCTACATGCAGGAAGAGCCCGCTTTCGCCAGCGCGCAGGATGCGTTCCAGCGCGCCGGCGACACGGTGCTGGGCAGCGACGTATGGGTCGGGTCCGAGGCGATGATCATGCCTGGCGTGCGGATCGGGCATGGCGCGGTGATCGGCAGCCGCGCCCTGGTCACGCGGGATGTGGAGCCGTATGCGATCGTGGGCGGCAACCCCGGCAGACCGATCAGGAAGCGCTTCTCCGATACGGAGATCGCGTTGCTGCTGGAGATGGCGTGGTGGGATTGGCCGATCGACTGGATCGAGGCCGCCATGCCGCTGTTGTGCACGTCCGACATTGCCGGCCTGCACGCGTACTGGCGCGGGCGTGCCGTCTGAATTCCAGGCCGGTGCGGGTTGGTTGAGGCCCGGGTAACCGGACGACTGCGAACGTGCCGCGGGCTGCGCATCCGCCGCACCCCGGTGCGGGGTGATCCGGGCGCACCCCCCGGGGTCCGGGGTCCGGGGTCCCGGCAGCCTGGCTCGATGTCCGGGGTGGCGCACCACCCGGTGGATGAGCGGGTGCGGCAACGCCATGCAGCACAGCCGCGGGCGCGGGGTTTTCCTGATTCACAAGGCGTTTGCCAGCGGCCATACTCGCCCGATTGCCGCGGGCCCGCGGCGCGACACCCGTTGCACACCCGAGGATCGACATGGCCAGACCCGAGAACCGCTCGCAGCTGATGGACCGGCTGGGTGCCGTGCAGTTGAACACCGTCTGGAGCTGGTGCGCGGTCAATGATTCCGAGCGCAGGGTGTATTTCAGCATCTGGACCGACAACAGCTGCACGCACGATGGCGCGAAGGCGTACATCGTCCAGGGGCCGGAGTGGGGCATCAACGAGAACGGCAGCAAGTCGCCGGCCAGGAACGACCAGGATGCGAAGCTGGCGCTGGTGTTCGAGCAGGGCTACGAGCCGTGGTGCTACTTCATCGAGGCCAAGGACCGCACGGCGCACCCGCGCGAGATCGGCAGCACGCTGACCTCGTTCGTGCTGCTGCTCAAGCTGGACCGGCGTGCGGACGGAAGCATCGTCGGCACCCCGCTCAAGCGGGTCGAAATCCGCTAGCGCACAGCACGCCTGCATGCGGCGCGCCTTTCCGCGCCTGCTACCCAAGGAGAAACACGCAATGGCAGAAACCGCCGCAATCCTGGCATGGACCCTGGTGTCCGAATGCCCGGTCCCGAATGACGTGCATGAGCTGTTGGTCGCCGGCGAAACCGCAATCGCCGCATACAAGACCTTCCGCGACGCGGCCATCTTCACCAACAAGCGCCTGATCGTCAGGGATGCCCAGGGCTTCACCGGCAAGAAGGTGGAGATCTATTCGCTGCCGTATTCGTCCATCTACATGTGGTCGTCCGAGAACGGGCACGGCATCTTCAACTTCAACTCGGAGATCGAGCTGTGGACCAAGGCCGGCCACATCAAGGTCAACCTCAACAAGGGCATCGACGTGCGCCGGCTCGACCGGCTGATCGCCGAGGCCGTGCTCCTGGCCTGACAGCGCTGATGCGCCATGCTGGCCGGTGCCGTTGTCCACGCCACCGGCGCCGCCATCCGACCCTACGGACTGCCCGCCATGTCGATCCTCGTCCGCCGCGATGACCTGTCCTCGCCGCAGGTCCAGGCGCTGGTCGGCGAGCACCTTGCCGGCATGCACGGCAATACCCCCGCAGGCCATGTCCATGCGCTGGCGCTTGATGGCCTGCGCGCACCGGGGGTCAGCTTCTGGTCGGCGTGGCTGGACGGCCAGCTGTGTGGCTGCGGTGCGCTGAAGGCGCTGGGCGACGGTGCCGGCGAGATCAAATCCATGCGCACGCGGCCGCCGTTCCTGCGCCGCGGCGTCGGCCAGGCGGTGCTGGACGAGATCGTGCGCGCAGCGCGCGACAGCGGCTACACCCGGCTGTATCTGGAGACCGGAACCGGGGCGCCGTTCGCCGCCGCGCACGCGCTGTACCTGCGCAATGGCTTTGCCTGGTGTGGGCCGTTCGGCGGGTACACGGCCACGGCGTTCAATGTCTTCATGACCAAGCGCCTGCCGGCGCGGGACAACGCCGGCTGACGCTCCGCCGGCCACGCCACGGCGGCCTCGCGCGTGCCGGAAGTGCCAGAAGCGCCACGCGGCGCTTCCGCTCGCCCGGCGCGGGCGGCCTTCGTTGCATCCACCGACAATGTCGATGCGCACGGCCCGCACTCGATCGACTGGCAACCAACGCCATCCTGCGGGGGCAGGATGCCGGCGGCACGGCAGTGCGCGAGGCCGCAGATCGTCCGCACGCACGGCTCACCTGCGGGCCACCGGACCGGCGGCGCGGCGCGGCGCACCGGCAACGGCATCCACTGGCTCCACGGCGCCCCCCGTGCCGGAACGGCGTCACGCCGCCGTGCGATGCCGATATCATGCAGGTGCACCCGGCCACCACGGCGCCCCACAGGAGACACGCATGAGCGTATCGAAAGCGTTTGCCCTGTTCATGCGCGAGGCGCCCGCCGTCGCCAGCGCCTGGGGCCAGGTGGCGGATGCACTGGGGCGTGGCGCGCTGGACGGGAAGACCGCCGAGCTGGCCTATATCGCGGTGCTGGCCGCCACCGGCAACAATGCCGGCGTCCCGTTCCACGTGCTGTCGGCAAAGGCGCACGGTGCGTCGCGCGAGGAAGTGCTCGGCGCCGTGCTTGTCGGCCTGCCCGCCGCCGACGCGGTCGTGATCGGCGCGCTTCCGGCCGCCCTGGAGGCATACGATGGGAACGACCAACAAAGCCTGGCATGAGCACAACCGCATGCCGCGCAATCCCACGTTCCAGCAGGGCGTGGCCTGGCACGTGGCGCACGCCGCGGCCTGCGGCTGCCGCCCGATGCCACCGGCAATCGTCGAGTTCCTGAAGCAGCACGGGCCACGCGACAACGCTTGACCCACCGCCCCGGCCCTGCGGCAGCGGCGGCGGCCACCGGCGCGGGTGCCCGTGGATTGGAACATCGCCGCCGGGTCGGTGAAAATGGGCCTTCAGCCCGTCGCCACGCCGTCGCCGGCCCCAGCCAAGAGTCCCCGCATGAATATTGAAGCCTCCTCCGCCCTCCCGCCGCGCGAAGCGATGGAATTCGACGTGGTGATCGTCGGCGCCGGCCCCGCCGGGCTGGCCACGGCCATCCGCCTGCGCCAGCTTGCGGTGGAAAAGGGCCAGGAGCTGTCGGTGTGCGTGCTGGAGAAGGGCTCCGAGCCGGGCGCGCACATCCTGTCCGGCGCGGTGATGGACCCGCGTGCGCTGAGCGAGCTGTTCCCGGACTGGAAGGAAATGGGCGCGCCGCTGAAGCAGGCGGTGACCCGCGACGAGTTCCTGTTCCTGGATGCCACCGGCGCCAAGGCCACGCCCAACTGGCTGCTGCCGGAGTGCTTCCAGAACCACGGCAACTACATCGTCAGCCTGGGCGAGGTGACCCGCTGGCTGGCGCAGCAGGCCGAGGCGCTGGAAGTGGCGATCTTCCCGGGTTTCGCCGCCGCCGAGGTGCTGTACGACGACAACGGCGCGGTGATGGGCGTGGCCACCGGCGACATGGGCATCCACAAGGACGGCACCCCGGGCCCGAACTTCGAGCGCGGCATGGAGCTGCATGCGCGCTACACGATCTTCGCCGAAGGCGCGCGCGGCCACCTCGGCCGCCAGCTGATCAGCCGCTTCAAGCTCGATGCGGGCAAGGACCCGCAGAGCTATGGCATCGGCATCAAGGAACTGTGGCAGATCGACCCGGCCAGGCACGAGCCGGGCCTGGTGGTGCATGCGGCCGGCTGGCCGCTGGACGACGACACCTACGGCGGCGCGTTCCTGTACCACGCCGACGGCGGCAAGGTCTCGATCGGCTACGTGGTCGGGTTGGACTACCGCAACCCGTGGCTGAGCCCGTTCGAGGAATTCCAGCGCTTCAAGACCCACCCGGCGATCCGCAAGCACCTGGAAGGCGGCAAGCGCATCGCCTACGGCGCGCGCGCGATCACCGCCGGCGGCATCCTGTCGCTGCCGAAGACGGTGTTCCCGGGCGGTGCGCTGGTCGGCTGCGAGGCCGGCTACCTCAACGTCAGCCGCATCAAGGGCAGCCACGCCGCGATCAAGACCGGCATGTTGGCCGCCGAGGCGGCGTTCGAGGCGCTGGCGGCCGGGCGTTCGCGTGACGAGCTGGCCGCCTACCCGGAGGCGTTCGAGAACAGCTGGCTCAAGACCGAGCTGCTGCAGTCCAAGAACTTCAAGCAGTGGTTCAAGAAGGGCCGCACTCTGGCCACGCTGATGACCGGCATCGAGCAGTGGCTGCTGCCCAAGCTGGGCGTGCGCAACGCGCCGTGGACGATCCACCGCACCAAGGCCGACCACGAATGCCTGGAGCCGGCGGCCAGGCACACGAAGATCGAGTACCCGAAGCCGGACAACGTGCTGACCTTCGACCGCCTGAGCTCGGTGTTCCTGTCCTCGACCAACCACGAGGAAGACCAGCCCAGCCACCTGACCCTGAAGGACCCGACGGTGCCGGTGCGCATCAACTTGGCCGAGTACGCCGGGCCGGAAGCGCGCTACTGCCCGGCGGGCGTGTACGAGTTCGTCGGCGAAGGCGCCGACACGCGCCTGCAGATCAACGCGCAGAACTGCGTGCACTGCAAGACCTGCGACATCAAGGACCCGACCCAGAACATCGTGTGGGTGACCCCGCAGGGCGGCGGCGGGCCCAACTACCCGGCGATGTGATGGCGCGACCGCGCGTGTTTGCCGGCAGGGGAATGGAAACGGCACGGCTTTCCGCCGGGCAGGCCCGGCCGCTGCGGAAGCAGTGCCGGGGGAACGCCGTGCGGCGCTGCCTGTTGCTGCTCGGGATGGCGGCAGTGCTGTGCGCCTGCGGCCAGCGCGACGTGTTCAACCATGCCAGCGACGCCACCCCGCACCAGCGCGAGCTGGAGCGGGCGTTCGCCATCTGCGCCGGCTGCCACGACACCCGCGCCGACCTGGGCCACCGCGTCGGCCCCAACCTGCACGGCGTGATCGGCCGCCGGGCCGGCACCGCGCCGGGCTATGCCTATTCCGAGGCGATGCGCGACAGCGGCATCGTCTGGGACGCGCGGACCCTGGATGCGTTCCTGGCCTCGCCGCAGAAACAGGTGCCGGGCACCCGCATGCCCAACGCGACGTCCGACCCGCAACGCCGCAGGGCGGTGATCGAGTACCTGGCGGCACCCCGCGCTAGCCGGGCCGGCGCGGCCACGCCGGAGGCGGACGGCCGCGGTCGCACTCAGCTCCCGATGTGTTCGCGCAGGAACGCTTCCAGCGCGCGGTAGAACGCAGTGCTGTTGTCGTCGTTGTAGAAGCCGTGGCCCTCGCCCGCGACCGCCATCCAGCGTGGCGCGTTGCCCGCCGCGACCAGCGCGGCGCGCATGGCGTTGGCCTGCGCGATCGGCGTGCGCTCATCGCGTTCGCCATGCACCAGCAGCACCGGCGCCTTGATGCGGGCCGCCAGGTTCGCCGGCGAGTTCGCCAGCAGCTCGTCGTCGCTGCGGCCGATCACCCGCTCAAGGTAGTTGCGCCCGTAGGCGCTGTCCTTGATGTCGCCCTTCCTGTACATCATCTTCAGGTCGTAGACGCCGGCCAGGCCCACCGCGCAACGGATCCGCTCCGGCGCGCGCGCGGCCAGCATCATCGCCGAGTAGGCGCCGAAGCTCGCGCCGTACGCGCAGACCCGCTGCGGATCGGCCAGCCCGGCGGCCACCGCGTGGTCCAGCCCGTCCAGCAGGTCCTGCTGGATGCGCGTGCCCCACTGCAGGTAACCCAGGCGCTCGAACGCGCGCCCGCGCCCACCGCTGCCGCGGTAGTTGACCTGGACCACCAGGTAGCCACGGTTGGCCAGGAACTGCGCGTCGGTGTCGTAGAACCAGTCGTCGCTGACCCCGTGCGGGCCGCCATGCGGCAGCACCACGACCGGATGACGGCGCCCGTCGCCGTCGCGCGGGATCGTGAGCACCGCTTCCAGTTCGACCCCGTCGCTGGCCTTGAAGCGCAGCGGGCGCCGCTCGGCCATCAGCACCGGGTCGATCCCCTCGCGCGCGACGAGTACTTTCTCCAGCTTGTTGGTCGAGCGCTTCAACACATACCAGCTGCCGGGGTCGCGATCGCTGGCGATGTGCACCAGCACCACCTGGCCGTTGCGGCTGACATCGACGAAGCTGACGTGCTGCTGCGGCAGCAGGCCCGCCAGCGTCCGGTGCAGCTCGGCCTCCGCGCGACCCGGGTCGAAGTAGACCAGCTGCGGGCGGCCGCCCTGCGGCGCCGCCGCGAACGGCACCGAGGGGTAGCCGGTCCATTGCGTCAGGCCGACGCTCGAAAAGCCGTCGCCGACCAGCACTTCGGCATTGCCGCCATCCAGGTCGCTCAACACCAGCTGCGATGGGCCTTCGGCCCGGCTGAGCGCGCCGTATACGTGGGTGTTGTCGGCCGAGAACGACAGCGGCGTCCACACGCTCCCGGCCTGCGGCGGCGGCAACGGCTGCCAGCGCCTGCCGTCATCGGACCGGTACAGCAGATGGGCATCAGCCTCGTCGCGCCCCCATGCGTAGCGCGCGACGCCGTTGCGGTCGATCACGAACTCCAGCTGCGGCACGTTGATGTCGGCGATGAGCTTGAACGTCGGTCGCTGCGTGTCGACCACGTAGAGCATGGACGAGGTCGGATCGCGCTTGAGCTGGCGCATGTAGAAGCGGCCATCGTTGCTCTCGGCCACGCCTTCGATGTAGCCGAAGCCACGATCCAGGCCGGCTGCGGCGTTCTGCTGCTCGTAGCCGTAGATGTAGCGCTGGTTCTGGCCATCGAAATCGCTGGCGATGATCTCGCCGGTGGGCAGCGGCTTCTCCAGCGAGCCGTACTTGCGACCCTTGGCCACGACCAGGCGCCCGTCGCCCACCCACACGATCTGGAACGGGCTCTCGTAACGCGGCAGGCGCAGTACCGCCATCCGCTTCATGTCCGACAGGCGCAGCACCTACACGGCGTGGTTGCCCTGGCCGAAGTCGGTGGAAAGCGCCAGGTAGTCGCCGCCCGGCGACAGCCGCGGCATCGAGAACGGGCTGGCTTTGGCGAACGCCTCCACCGGCAATGCCTGGGCCTGTGTCGACGGCACCGCCGCCATGCCTGCCAACGTCCCTGCCAACAGCAACACGAGCCCGCGCCATCCCCTTCCCATGACAACACTCCAGAAGCCACGTAGTGCGCGCAGCGTAGGGTATCGACCGGTTCCCGGGAAGGGCACGCCGCCGCTCAGGGCGGCGGCATGTCGCCGGTGCCGTAGGTGGCCTGGCAACGGGCGCAGAAGAACGTGCGGCGCCGCGTCCTGCCCAGGTAGAGCTTGCTGACCGGTCCACCACAGGCCGGGCAGGTGCGGCGCGTATGTACCTGCCAGTGCTTCTTGAGCACGAACGCACGCTTCCAGGCCAGGAACTCGAAGCTGTACCCGCGTGCCTGCGCGATCAGCTGGCCCAGCTTGCGGGGCGGCAGGTCGCCGACGCGGGTGGCCGGATGCACGCGGATGCGGAACAGCACCTCGTTCTTGATGATGTTGCCCACGCCCGCGAAGATCTGCTGGTCCAGCAACGCATCGCAGGCCAGCATGCCGGGCGAGGCCTTGAGCTTGCGGCGCGCCAGGGCCGGATCCCAGCAATCGCTCATCACGTCCGCGCGCCAGTCGTACACCTGGTCCAGCGGCTGCTCGATGAACATCACCGAGCAGGCGTAGAAGTTGAGCTCGCCGTTGTCGAAGCGCAACGCCACCCGCGGGGTGGCCGGCTTGCGCTGGTCGATCAGCCAGCTGCCGAACATCATCAGGTGGATGCGCAGGCTGAAGTCGTCGAATTCCAGCAGGAAGTGCTTGCCCCAGCTGCGCACCGCCCGCACCTGGCGACCGTGCATGCGCGCCAGCGGCTGGCGGGAGTTGCCGCCGACCTCGCGCACGGTGCGGCCGGCGAAGCGCCCGGCCGCCTCGCGCAGCAGCACGATCGACGGGCCCTCAGGCATGGCGCCCAGCGCGTGCGCCGGCCGCGGCGCCGGGCGCCGACGCGAAGCACCCGCGACGGTGGAACAGCAACAGACAGCGATGACGACACGGCGACATGGGCGCTCCCGATGCGGAGCGGCCACCGTCCCATCGCGTTCGTCATGCGCCGGTGAACCGGCGTAGGCGCGGGCGTGAAGCCGGCCCCTCCGACCACGGCCAGCAGCGCCGGGTGCGCGGGCAGCGGATGCCGGCCGCGGGCCGGCGCGCGCCGCGGCGTGGGACTCAGCTGTGCTTGACCAGCCGGCGCCGGCCGGTGGCCGCCTGCGCCTTGGGGGTCAGCCGGGCCACGCCCGGGATCAGGAAGTCGGCCACGCTGCGGCCATGCTTCGTCTTCGCCGCAAGCCAGCGCGGCATGCGGCCACGACCGGTCCAGGTGTTGCGGCGGTTCTCCGGGTCGCGGTACTTCGGCTCGACCTTGCCACGCTTGCGCTTGGCGCGCCCCTTGGGTTCCGGGGGCACCATGGCGGCGTCGGTCCCGAAGATTTCCTCGATCGTATAACCGGCAGTGCGTGCCTGGGCCGCCAGCAGGCGCCTGACCTGGGCCGCGGGCGGGCGCTCGGTGAGGGTCGTGTGCCGCGCGCGGGCATCACGGATCAGCGCGTCCAGCTCGCGGACGCTCAGCGGGGTCAGGTCGATAGGCATGGCGTTAGCGTCAGTTCGCGCCAACGCGCTGTCAAGGAATGATTCCGGCGGCATGCAGGACTCCGCCGGGTTCGCGCACGCGGTGCCCCCGGCCGGGCCAGCATCGGCCCGGGCGCCGCCTCCCCGTGAGGCGACGCGCGCTGTGGATGCCTTGCCGCAAGCCCTTCCGCCAGGCAGCGGACGCCCCCCGGATGGCCAACGCCCGGCGGCGCGCGGCGGCAGGGGCGCGATCCACTCCCCGTGACCGCTGCCGGGGGCGATCCGCGCCGGCAGCCGCGCGGCTTCAATCCAGGGTCTGCACGCCGCCGCCGTTGACGAACAGGATCTGCCCGCTGACCCAGCTGGAGATCGGCGCGGCGAAGTACAGCACCGCCCCGGCGATGTCGTCCGGCTCGCCCAGGCGCCTGATCGGCGTGTGCGAGAGCATCCGCTGCTCGATCTCCGGGGTCAGCACCGTAGCCAGCGCGGCGGTGCGCACCGCACCGGGGCCCACGGCGTTGATGCGGATGTTGTCCGGGCCGTAGTCATGGGCCAGGTTGGCGGTCATGTGGTTGATCGCGGCCTTGGACGCCGCATACGCGCTGATGGCCGGGCTCTTGTTGATCGAACTCATCGAGGACATGTTGATGATCGAGCCGTAGCCGCCCTTCTTCATGTGTGGGGCGCACAGCTGGGCCAGCCGCCACGCACTGAACACATTGATCTGGAACGGCCGCTCGAACTGCTGCACGGTGATCTCGAACGGGCTCTCGCGCCCGGCGCCACCGCCGCCGGCGTTGTTGACCAGGATGTGGATGCCGCCCAGCTCGGCGGCGGTGCGCTCCACGGTGCGCACCAGGTGCTCGTCCTTGAGTACGTTGCATTCCAGCGCCAGCGCCCGGCCACCGTTGGCGGTGATCTCCGCGGCCACGGCGTCGGCATCGGCCAGCTTCAGGTCGGCGATCGCCACCGCCGCGCCGTGGGCGGCCAGCATCAACGCACTCGCGCGGCCGATGCCGTTGCCGCCGCCGGTGACGATGGCGACCTTTCCACTGAGATCGAAAAGCGGGTTCGGGTTCATGGGCGTCTCCTTCCGGGTGAGGGCACGCGCCCGGTCATGCCGGGCACGCCCCGGTCGGCCGACGCGGTGCCCGGCCCGGGACGGTTGCCGGGCGTGAAGCCGCACTGTGCCGGTGGCGGAGGAAATCCGGGGTGAAAGCACCCCGGCAAGCGTGGGCGGGTCCATTGCCACCCGCCCCGCCGCGCGCGGACGACCGCGCTGGCCCAGGGGAATCGGCAGGGTGACGCTGCGCCAGTCCGTTGCAACGGCGGCCGCGGTAGTGCCCGTCGGCAGCCCACGCGGAAGTTCCCGTGGACGCCACCTAATTTATGTACTGGTCAGTTTGATATTCAGGGGCGATTCCGCTGGCTAACGGATAATTCACACCTGTCGACCGGCAAGCCGCATCCGCCGGGTCGATCAGACCAAAATAAAAAAGGTAATCCGTAATGAAGACTTCCCTGATCGCTCTGGGCCTGCTGGCCGCCCTGCCGTTCGCTGCATCGGCGACCGATGGCCTGTCCTACAACTACGTGGAAGGTGGTTACGTGAACACCGATGCCAAGGGCGGCGACGCCGATGGCTGGAAGGTGAAGGGTTCGGTGGCGGTGCACCCGAACTTCCATGTCTTCGGCGACTACAGCGCCCAGGAGACCGACAAGTTCAAGAATGACGTCGACCAGTGGCGCGTCGGCGTGGGCTACAACTACGGCGTGGCCCGAACACCGACCTGCTGGCCCGCGTGGCCTACCAGCGCTTCGATCTGCAGAACGCCCCGACCCTCAACGGCTACAGCGCCGAAGTCGGCGTGCGTACCGCCTTCACCCCGATGATCGAGGGCTATGCCCTGGCCGGTTACGAGGACTACAGCAAGAAGGCCGGCTACAACCCGGACGGCGAGTTCTACGGCCGCGTCGGCGCCGCCGCCAAGTTCAATGCCAACTGGGGCGTGAGCGGCGAAGTGAAGCTGGGCAAGGGCGGCGACAAGGAGTGGTTCGTCGGCCCGCGCTTCACCTGGTAAGCGCTCGCTACCTCGTTTCAAAGGCGCGCGCGCTCTCTCCCCCGCGCCTCCGGAGCCCGGTCTTCCCCGACCGGGCTCTTTCTTTTGCGCCCCCGCCAGCCAGCGCGCCAACCCGGCGAGGCCCACGGCAACGCGCCCCCGCGGCCGCCGCCGGGCCAGCGGACCGTCCGATGCAGGGCAACAAAAAGCCCGGCATCGCCGGGCTTTTTGCCTGATCTTCGCCGATTACTACTTGAACAGCGTTTCCGGATACTCCGGCTTCTGTTCGCGTGCCAGCAGCTGCTTGAGGCCCTCGGAAGGACTCAGTTCGCCGTGCAGCACCGACTGCACCGCCTTGGAAATCGGCAGGTCGATGCCGTGGCGGCCGGCCTGGCGCATGACCTCGTCGGCGGTCTGCACCGACTCGACCACCTGGCCGATCTCCTTCACCGCCTCGGCCAGGCTCTGGCCGCGGCCCAGCGCCAGTCCCAGCCGCCGATTGCGCGACAGGTCGCCGGTGCTGGTCAGCACCAGGTCGCCCAGCCCGGCCAGGCCCATCAGGGTCTCGGGCTTGCCGCCGATGGCCGCGGCCAGCCGCAGCATCTCGTTCAGGCCACGGGTGATCAGGCCGGCGCGGGCATTCAGGCCCAGCTGCATGCCGTCGGCCACGCCGGTGGCCACCGCCAGCACGTTCTTCATGGCCCCGCCCAGTTCGGCGCCGACCATGTCCTCGCCGGTGTAGGCGCGGAATGCCGGGCCGTGCATGGCATCGGCCACCTGCTGGGTGAACCCGGCATCGTCGCCATGGACGGTGATCGCCGTGGGCAGGCCCAGGGTCACTTCCTTGGCGAAGGACGGGCCGGTGACCACCGCCAGCGGCACGTCCGGGCCCAGCACCTCGCGCGCGACCTCGTGCAGGAAACGGCCGGAGCCGGGTTCGAAGCCCTTGGTCGCCCAGGCCACGCCGGCACCGGCGGGCAGCAGCGGCGCCAGCGCGCGCACGGTTTCGCCGAAGGCGTGCGACGGCACCACCACCAGGATCCAGCGGGCACCGGCGACGGTACCGGCCAGGTCGGTGCTGGCACGCAGGGAATCAGGCAGCGGAATCCCCGGCAGGTACCGGGGATTCTCGTGACGACGGTCGATCGCCTCGACCACGTTCGCGTCGCGTCCCCACAGCACGGTCGGGTGACCATGCCGTGCCAGCAGGCTGGCCAGCGCGGTGCCCCAGGAGCCCGCGCCGAGGACGGCGATCTTTTCCGCGTCGTTGGTACTCATCCGCAGGGATGGGCGCCGGTCAGGCGTTGCCGGCCGGCTCGGAGTCGGCCAGCGACGCGCCGTCGGCCTGCTGCTGGCGCTGGCGCAGGGTTTCGGCGTACAGGCCTTCGAAGTTGATCGGCTGCAGGTAGAACGGCGGGAAGCCGCCGGCCTGGATCAGGTCCGACACCATCGAGCGCACGTACGGGAACAGGATATTCGGGCACTGTGTGCCGAGCAGCACGTCGATCGCCTGCGGCTCCAGGCCGATCAGGCCGAACACGCCGGCCTGCTCCACTTCGGCCACGTAGGCGGTCTTGTCGCCGGCCTTGCAGGTCAGGGTCACGCCCAGCACCACCTCGAAGGCGTTCTCGGACAGGCGCTGCACCTTCTGGTTCAGGTTCAGCTGCAGGTCCGGCTGCACGTTCTCGTTGAAGATGGTCGGCGAATTCGGGGATTCGAAGGAAACGTCCTTGACGTAGATCTTCTCGACGGTGAACGCCGGGCCGTTGTTGGCTTCGGCGGCGACGGCGTTGTTGTGCTCTTCGGACATTTCTCTAGGACTCCAGAACGGTTCGTTCGTTGAATGGGATTGTTACCAGACCTGCGATGGGGGCGCTGCGGCCCCCATACAAGGGCTTAACCTCAAATGAAGGCTCAGCCGCGGCCCTTGACCAGCGGCAGGTCCGCCGCCTGCCAGGCCGGCAGGCCGCCGTCGAGCACGAACACCTGCTCGAAACCGGCCTTCTTCAGCACCTTGGCGGCATTGGACGAGGCATTGCCGGTGCGGCACACCAGCACCACCGGCGACTGCCTGGCCGCGGCCAGCAGCTTGTGCGCGGGGGTCAGCTGGGCCGGCTGCACGTTGCGGCTGCCGGTGATGTGGCCCTTTTCGAAGTCGCTGCCCGCCGACAGATCAATGACCACCGCGTTGCCGGCGTTGATCAGGCGGGTCAGTTCGGCCGGCTTGATCGATTTGAAGCCGCGGAACAGCCGTGCGATCTCGGTGACGATGATGGCGATGGTCAGGCCGGCGAAGGCCAGCGACAGCATCGGGTTTCGGCCAGCGAAGGCCAGCAGCTCTTCGTAATTCACTCGGGTCACGGGTAGACAAGCGGGCGGCGATTGTCGCACAAGCCGGCCGCCGGACGGCCAGCCCCTATTGGCCCTGCCACAGGTCCGGCAGCCCCTGGACCTGCCACCAGCGCTTGGCTTCCGGGTCCCAGCGCCAGCGCTCGGTGACCATCAGCGTGCGTTCGGCCAGGGTGTTGCGGTTGATCACGCCCATCTCCACCCGGCGCTCAATGGCGCCGTCCGCTGCCACGCTGGTGGAGCGCTCCCGGTAATTGGAGACCTGCACCTGGCGGTAACGCTCGCGCTGCAGGTCGGTCAGCGGGTGCGCCTGCCAGTAGGCCGGGTCGATGAACCGCTCGGCGCCTTCGAAATCGCTCCAGCGCACCGCCGCGACATAGGCTTCCTGGGTCTGGGTGAGCTTGTTGCGCTGGCTGCGGCCGGGGCCGGCGGCCTGGGCGGTCACGGCCATGCCCAGCAGCGCGGCGATGGCGGTCAGGATCAGTCGTCGTTGCATGGCACCTCCCCGGGACCGGACCATCCTACCCTTTGGCCAGGGCCACGAAGCGCCCCTCCAGCGCGGCCGCGCCGTCCTCGACCTGCGCGCAGACCGTGATGCGCGCCCGGCCGCGCTTGTCGAACAGGGCCAGGAAGCCGTCCCAGTCCTGGTCCGGGGCCGCGCATGCACTGGCGTCCAGGTCGGCGTACACCGGCGCGCGGTAGCGGATGCTGCTGTCGGCCACGTACACCTCGGCGTCGTGGCCGGCCTGCGACAGGCGCAGGCTCACCAGCGCCCAGCCGGCCAGGGTCATCACCGAGGCCAGGCTGCCGCCGAAGGCGTTGCCCTTGTCGTTGACGTTGGCGGCCAGTGGCGCGCGCAGGCGCAGGGTGCCATCGGCATAGCCGGCGATGCGGATGCCCATGGCCGCGACCGGCGGCATTGCATCGAGGGTGGCCTGCAGGCGGAGCAGCAGGGCGTCGCGGTCGGGGTATCGGGCATGGGGCGTGCGGGAACGGGAAACGGAAAGCGCCCGCATAATGCATGGAATGAACAGCCGCGCCTATGTGCCGGCCGACACGGCCTGGTACCTGATCTCCCTGCGTCCTTCCGGGCAGCACGATGGGCTGCGCCGCGCCGCCGCGCGCCACGGCGCACGCACCGTGGCGGTATCGCCGTGGCGGCTGCAGCCGCGCGACGACGCCAGCACCCGCGACCAGCTGCGGCAGGCGCAGGCCTGCGACCTACTGGTGTTCACCAGCCCGGCCGCGGCCGCAGCCGCGGCGCGGTTGCTGCCGCTGGGGCAATTGAAGGCCGGCAGCCTGGTCGCGGTCGGCCAGGGCACCGCCCGCGCGCTGCGCCGCCATGGCGCCGGCGTCGTGGCGGCGCCCACGCGCATGGACAGCGAAGGCCTGCTGGCGCTGCCGGCCATGGCCGACCTGCATGGCAAGCGGGTGGCGCTGGTCACCGCCCCCGGCGGCCGCGGCGTGATCGCCGCGCAGGTGCAGGCACGCGGCGCGCAGCTGCTGCGCGTGGATGTGTACGAACGCGTACCGCTGCAGGTCCCGGCCGCGCAGTGGGCGCGCCTGCAGGCGCTCGATGCCCCCGCGGTGCTGGTGGTCAGCAGCGGTGAGGCGCTGGAACGGGTGCTGCCGCAGGTGCCGCCGGGCTTGCGCCGCCGCTGGCAGGAACAGCCGCTGGTCGCCGCCAGCACGCGGCTGGCGGCGCTGGCGACGACGCTCGGTTTCGCCCATGCAGGCGTGGCCGCGGGCCCGCTGCCGGGCCAGCTCGCCGCCGCCGCGCGCGACGCCCTGTTCCCGCCCGGCGCGCCCTGAACGCCTGCGCGGCTTGCAGCCGCGCTGCATCGCGGGTGATGCTTGAAGCGCACCGCCGCTGCCCGCCGGGCGGCCTGCCAAGGATGCCGTACCCCCATGAACGACGATTCCTCACCTTCTTCGCGGCGCCGGCTGGCGCGCTGGATCATCGCCCTCCTGCTGTTGCTCGCGCTGGCCGCGGCCGCCGGGTTCGGCTGGCGCAGCTGGCAGGCCGGCCAGCGCGCGGCCGCGCACGCACGGGCCGCCGCCAGCCAGCAGGTGGAGGCGCTGCAGCAGATGGTGGACGCACTGCGCCGCGACCAGCGCGCCAATGCGCGCGGCCTGCAGGACGTGGCCGCCACCAACCGCGTCCTGCGCGACGAAGTGCTCGGCCTGGGCCAGCGCAACGCGCTGCTGGAGGAGAACGTGGCACGCCTGGCCGACCATTCGCACCAGGGCGCGCAGGCCGCGCGCCGCGAGGACGCCGAACTGCTGCTCAGCCAGGCGCAGCAGCGGCTGGTGTACGCCGGCGACCTGGACGGCGCCCGCCGCCTGTATGCGCTGGCCGCCGGCGTGCTGGAAAGCATGGACAGCCCGGGCTACCTGAACCTGCGCCAGGCACTGGTGCAGGAACGCGCTGCGGTCGATGCGCTCGGCCCCGGCGTGCGGGTGCGCGCCGCCGGCCAGCTCGCGCAGTGGACCACGGCCCTGGACGCGCTGCCGGAACAGAACGCGGAGCTGGCCGACGCCGAACCCGCATGGTGGCAGCAGATGCTCTCGCCGCTGGTGCAGATCCGCCCGGCCGACCCGCAGGTACTGATGGCGCGCTCCGAGCGTGTGGCCGCCACCGACGCACTGCAGATCGAACTGAGCCTGGCGCGCGCGGCGCTGGAACGCGGCGACACCCAGGGCTGGCAGCTGGCGCTGCAGCGGGTTGACGGCTGGCTGCTGCGGCTGTGGCCGGATTCACCGCAACGGCGCAGCCAGCGCCACGCACTGGCCGAACTGCGCGGCATCGACCTGCGCATCGCGCTGCCCGAACTGGGCAGCACCCTGCAACAACTGCGCGCCATGCGCGAGGGGAAGGTGGCGCCATGAATGCATTCCGTTCGTTGTTGGTCCTGCTGCTGGTGGCCGCCATCGGCATCCTCGGTGCGCAATGGCTGGGGCAGGAATCGGTACGCGGGATCGGCGAAGTGATCGTGCGCGCCGGCGGCAACGATTACATCGCCACGCTGCCGCAGGCACTGCTGGCGCTGCTGATCGCCGGCCTGCTGCTGTGGCTGCTGTGGACGCTGCTCAGTGCGCCGTTCCGCAGCTGGGCGCGCTACCGCCGCCGGCAGGGACGCGCACGCCTGATCGACGGCCTGCAGGCGCTGGACGGCGGCCAGTGGCAGCGCGCCGAGAAGCTGCTGGCCAGCGCCGCCAGCGAGAAGGAAGTGCGCGCGGTCGCGCTGGCGGCGGCGATGCGCGCGGCCGAGGCGCGCGGCGACAGCGCCAGCGCCGGCCAGTACCTGCAGCAGTTGGGCGTGCAGAACGCCACCCTGCACGCGTTGCACAGCGCCGAGCGCTGGCTGCAGCGCGGCAACCCGCAGCAGGCCATCGAAGCGCTGGACTTGTCGGCGATCCAGCCGCTGCCGCCGCGCGGGCTGTGGCTGCGCACCGATGCGCTGGCGCGCGCCGGCCGTGCCGAGGAGGCCTACGGCCAGCTTGGCGCGCTGCGCCAGCAGCAGGCGCTGCCCGCCGACGCGCTGGCCGCGCTGGAAACCCGCCTGGCCCTGCAGATGCTCGACGAAGCAGACAACGTCAACGCACTGGCCGCCCGCTGGGAAGTGCTGCCCAAGGCGCTGCGCGCCACCCCGAGGCGGTGGCGCGCTACGCCCGGCGTGCGGTGGCGCTGAACTGGAACGACACCGCCCTGCACAGCATCGAACAGGCCCTGGACAACCACTGGGACGACGGCCTGATCCTGCTCTACGGCGAACTGCCGGTGGACAAGCTCGACTCGCGCCGCGCCAGTGCGCAGCGCTGGCTGCAGTCGCATGCGGCCAGCCCGGCGCTGCTGCTGATCCTGGGGCGGCTGGCGCGCGGCCAGGGGCAATGGACCCAGGCCGAGGAGTTCCTGCACCGCGCCATCGCCCAGGGCGCCGGCGCCGACGCCTGGGAGGAACTGGGCGAAGGCTTCGCCGCCGCCGGCGATGACGTGCTGGCGCGGCAGTGCCTGCTCAATGCGGTGCACCACCGCCACGGCCACGCGGCGCAGCCGCTGCAGCGGCGCGACCTGCGCCAGCGGATCCAGGACCAGGCCGTGGCCGAGGCCCGCGACGCGCACGGCTTCCCGCGGCTGCCGGACTGACACGGGTAGAATCCGCCGCCCGCCCCGCGCCGCCCGGTTGCAATGAACATTCCTGCCGATATCCACGCCCGCGTCGTGGAACTGACCGACCGCATCATCGACGCCGGCCAGTCCGGCGCGACCGACGCCGCCGAACTCGCCTACGCCGAACTGCGCGGTTACTGCGAATCGCTGGCCGCCGCCGGCCGCGACCATCCGTTCCTGTGGGAAACCCTGGGCGATTTCACCGGCGATGACCGCCTGGCCATCGCCCTGTACCTGCGCGCGCTGCCACTGGCCACCGCCGCCGGGGCCGCCGGCTACGCCGCCTCGATCTGCCTGGCACTGGCCGAACGCCATTCCAACCTGGACCAAGCGGATGCGGCGCGCGACCACGCGCTCCAGGCCGATAGCTTCGCCCGCACCACCGACGACCTGCCGCTGCGGCGGCAGATCAGCCAGTTCCTGCTCGACCACTCGCCGGCGGCGGACACGCCCTGAGCGGCCGCGACGGGCGCGTTC
Organism: Stenotrophomonas acidaminiphila; assembly: GCA_002951995.1. Lineage (NCBI taxonomy): Bacteria > Pseudomonadati > Pseudomonadota > Gammaproteobacteria > Lysobacterales > Lysobacteraceae > Stenotrophomonas > Stenotrophomonas acidaminiphila. The sequence goes on along the minus strand of CP019797.1, from coordinate 167,293 downwards.
AGTCGCGCCGGTACGGGTAGCGCGGCAGCCGTGCCAGCAGCCGCGGCGAGACGCCGCCATAGACCGCCAGCTCGCGGGTGATCCGCCGCGGCTTGAGGAGGCGCATTCCGATCAGGCCCCAGAACAGCATCACGAAGAACGCCAGGCTGCCCAGCAGCACCGTGGTGCCGGTTTCCGGCACGAAGCCGGCGATCAGCGGCAGCGGCGACAGCCAGGCCATCAGCATGAAATGCCGGCGCTGGCGCTGGTGCGCGGCGCACAGCCCGACCTGGTGCTGGCCCTGCCTGCGCACGATCAACGCGACGATCAGGTAAATGATCATCTGCAGCAGGATCAGCAGGTACAGCCAGGGCGAATGCCAGTAGAAGCTGCGCTTGCGGTAATCCACGGCCGGCTCGCCGCATTTGACGCAGTAGCGTGGCAGCTCGGCCTGCGGCCGCGCCAGCAGGTCGGGTCCGTCACGCCAGCAGTCTTCCGTGCCGCCGCTGCGCTCCAGTGCTGGCGGCAGCACCGCGCTTTGCGGTGCCGCGTACGGATTGAACGCGTTCGTTTCAGGCATATTCCCTCTCTCCATGATGGATCAGGGCGCAGGCACGCCCCGCCCGAACGCTCAGCGATCGCCTTCCCCGGCGCGCGCATCGGCATCGGCCTCGCGGGCCGCTTCGGCAGCCGCGGCGGCCGCCATCGCCGCCACATCCGCAGTGGTTGCGGCCGCCATTCCCACCGGCGCTGCGGAAGCATCGGCCGCCGAGGCCGCGTCTTCCACGGAACCGGGCGCCGGGCCGGCCGCGGCAGCCGCCGGCGCATTGGCATCCACCGCCATCGTCGACCGGCTGTCGCCGGCGTCGATGAGCTGCAGCTGTTGCGCGATCTCGGCGGCGAACTGCCTGGCCACCCGCTCGCGGTCCGGCCCGGTCACCAGGGCTTGCACCTGCGGCAGCAGGCCGTTGAAGCGCGCCCGCGCCGGTTCGAACCGTGACAGGCGCCGCTCCCATTCGCCCAGCAGCATCTGGCAGTACAGCCACTGGCCATCGCGCGCGGCCTGGCCATCCGGGCATTGCCGGGCGAACGCGGCCGACGCGGCGGCCACGTAGCGCGGGTACTGCGCCGGTGAGGCCTGCCAGCTCGCCCGCTGCAGCGCACCGGCCTGCTCGGCGGCCGGCGCACCGATCACCCGCAGCAGCTGCGCCAGCCGCCAGTAACTGGTTTCCGTGCCGCGCAGGCGCTGGTAGTCGGCGCTCTGCACGTAGGTGCCCAGCGCCTCAAGCTCGGTCTTGTCGAAGGCCTCGCGGAACAGCAGGAAGCCGTTGCCCGGGCACTCCACCAGCGGCCACGGCGACTGGATGGCGCCATGGGCGCGCCCGTCCAGGAAATGGCCGAACGAGGTGCCCGAGCCCATGGTGCTGGCGCTGAAGCGCTCGCCACCAATCGGGCACACATAGTCCACCGTCATGAACGTCATCGCCGCCGCCGGCGCGGCCAGCGCCGCCAACAGCACGCCCAGCCCCCTCGTGATGCGTTTCATGTCCCGTCCCTGGTCTCCGCCGAAGCGCCGACGATAGCAGTCGGTCAGGTATCCCGGCAGGGGGCAGGGGGCGCGGATCAGCGGCGCGCGGCGGCGTGGCCGGACGCGCCGGTGCGTCCCCGGCGAGACGCGCATGGCTGCCACCGCCGGTCACGCGCTGGACTGGCGGCGCCCCGCTGCCCGGGGGTTGCCCGGCTCCCGGCGCACCCGGGCGACGACAACGCCACCGGCCGGTCGCGGCGGCCGGCGTGGAACGGATCGGAACAGGCCATGGCCGCGGCATGCAGCGCGCGGAAACCGGAGCGGTCGCCGGCACGGCATGGGGGCTTCCCGGGCGAGCAGCGCTTCGACCGCGTCGCCGTGGAGCGCCGGCGGCGGATCAGCGCTCGATGATCGCCACCACGCCCATGCCGCCGGCGGTGCAGATCGACACCAGCGCGCGGCCGCCGCCGCGTTCGGCCAGCTCCTTGGACACGGTGGCGACGATGCGCGCGCCGGTGGCGGCGAACGGGTGGCCGGTGGCCAGCGACGAACCCAGCGGATTGATCTTCTCCGGGTCGATGCGGCCCAGCGGCGCGTCCAGGCCCAGGCGGTTGCGGCAGTAGTCCTCGCTCTCCCACGCACGCAGCGTGCACAGCACCTGCGCGGCGAAGGCCTCGTGGATTTCGTAGATGTCGAAGTCCTGCAGGGTCAGGCCGTTGCGGCGGAGCATCTCCGGCACGGCGATGGTCGGCGCCATCAGCAGGCCCTCGCCATGCACGAAATCCACCGCCGCCACCTGCGCGTCGCGCAGGTACGCCAGCGGTTCGTGGCCGTGGGCGCGCGCCCATTCCTCGCTGGCCAGCAGCACCGCGGCGGCGCCGTCGGTCAGCGGCGTGGAGTTGGCCGCGGTCAGGGTGCCGCGGCCGGAGGTCTTGTCGAACGCCGGCTTCAGCGTGGCCAGTTTCTCCAGCGAGGTGTCCGGGCGCAGGATGTTGTCGCGCTCGACCCCGCGGAACGGGGCGATCAGGTCGCTGAAGAAGCCGCGCTCGTAGGCGGCGGCGAGCTTGCGGTGCGAAGCCACCGCCCACTCGTCCTGCGAATCGCGCGAGATGTTCCACTCCTTGGCCATGTCCTCGCAGTGGTCGCCCATGCTCTTGCCGGTGCGCGGCTCGGCCACGCCGGGGAACTCGGGCTTGAGCTCGGACAGGCGGAACCCGGACAGCAGCGCCTTGAGCTTGTCACCGGTGGTCTTGGCGCGGTTGGCGGCCAGCAGGCGCCCGCGCAGCTTCTTGCCGTAGACGATCGGCACGTCGGAGGTGGTGTCCGAGCCGCCGCCGATGCCGGAGTCGATCTGGCCCAGGGCGATCTTGTTGGCCACGGTGATGATGCTGTCCAGCGAGGTGCCGCAGGCGCGCTGCAGGGTGATGCCCGGGGTCAGCGGCGACAGTCCGGAGGACAGCGCGGCCTCGCGGCCGAGGTTCCAGTCGCTGGGATGTTTGATCACCGCGCCCATCGCCACTTCGCCCAGCTGCTGCCCGTGCAGGCCGAAGCGCTCGACCAGCGCGCCGAGGGTGCGCACCGACATGCCGAGATTGCCGACGTCCGCATAGGCGGTGTTCTGGCGGCAGAACGGGATGCGGACACCACCGAGAATGGCGACGGGACGGGCGCTGGACATGCGGTTACCTTGGCTGGTGGGGGAAGGCGACGCGGACCTGCCTGCGGCAGCAGGCATAATGGACATTGAGTGTAGCTTCGAGCCTGTGACGGGCCAACCGCGAACCATGAGCAATCCCAACCCCGACATGAACGCACTGGGCGTGATGGCGCTGGAGCTGGCCGGTGGCCAGCAACCGCGGCTCGCCGCGCTGCCCTCCAGCCAGGCCGGCGAACTGGCCGCGCTGGTCGGCCGCGACCTGCAGAAGCTGGTGCCGCAGGCCAGCGGGCTGGACCTGGTGCTGGCCGCGGCGCATTTCGATCCGGCCGAGGTGCTGCGCCCGGGCTGGCCGGTGCACCGGCGCCTGGAGGAACTGCAGATGCGCGCGCCCGGGCGCAACCGGGGGCCGCGCCTGCTGGCGTTCGGCGCCGATGCGTCCGGCGACGTGCCGCTGCCGCTGCAGGCCGACCCGGCGCTGACCGGTGGCGGCCTGCGGGTACTGCCGTTCGTGCTGACCGGCAGCGACGCCACCCTGCTGGCCGAGACCCGCGACGCGCTGGAAGACGTGCTGCTGGCCAACGGCATGGCCCAGGCCGATACCGCCCTGCTGGCGCAGGACGCCTTCGGCGCGCAGATCGAGCACGCGCGCTATTTCACCGTCAACGACCTGGCCGCGATGATGGCCATGCAGTACGACAACCAGGGCCTGGCCGGATTGTGGCCGCTGCTGGAGACGGCGATGTTCTCGCCGCAACGCGAGCAGTGGCTGGACGCCGCGCCCGAGCCGCTGCTGCGTTATACCGGCAGCGAGGTACGCATGGCGCTGTTCGACCCGGCCGGCTGGTGCGCGCACTATGCGCAGGACAAGAACGACTGCGACCGCCTGCAGCGCATCTACGAGCAGTACCTGATGCGCCAGCGGCAGATGGCCGCGGTGCTCGAGGCGCACGGGCTGGACGTGCTGTACGTGCACGTCGAAGCCGGCCAGGACGCACGCGAGGTGATGGCGCACTGATCGCCGGCAACCGCCGGTCCGCAACGCAGAACGCCGGCTGATGCCGGCGTTCTGCGTTCGTGCCGCCGATGGCGTTACTGGGCCTTGGCGATCACCGCGCAGGCCAGGCGCGCGCCGGCGTTGCCGGTGGGCTGGCTGTGGTAGTCGTCCGGGTCGGCATGGACGATCAGGCCGCGGCCGATGATGTCGAAGCCGTCGCCCTTGCCGGCATTGACGTTGCTCGACACCGGGCCATCGACATGCGCATTGCCCTGCGCGTCGGCGACGATGTTGGGCATGTCGCCGCCATGGTGCGCGGCCGCATCGATGCTGCCGTGTTCGGCATTGCCCGGGTTGAAGTGGCCGCCGGCGCTGCTGCCGTCCGGCGCACTGCAGTCGCCCTTCTCGTGGATGTGGAAGCCGTGCTCGCTGCCCGGCTTGAGCCCGCTGATGTCGCCGCTTGCGTGCAGCTTGCCGTCGACCACGGTGAAGCGGATGCTGCCCTTGACCGTGCTGTCCTTGGTCGGCTGCAGGTCGGCGGTGGCGACGGCCGCGGCGGTGGGCGCCATCGGCGGCGGCGCGGCCGGATCGGCGGCGGGCGCCGGCGCCGGGGTTGCGGTATCAGCCGGCGTGGCGGCCGGCTCGGCGTCCTGCTTGCAGGCGCTCAGCACCAGGGCGCTGGCAAGGAACAGGCTGGTGTGGATCAAACGCATCGTCGTACTCCCTTGGTTGAACTGGATCGGCCGGACCACCGCATTCAGCGGGTGACGCGGACCACGCCGCAGGCGACCCGGGCGCCGGCGTTGCCCGCCGGCTGGCTGTGGTAGTCGTCGGCGTTGGCATGGACCACCAGGGCACGGCCGGCGATGTCGTTGGCCGCGCCGCCACCAAGGGTAACCCCGCGCAGGCGTACGTCCACGTGTACGACGCCTTCGGCATTGGCCTGCAGGTTGTCCATGTCGCCGGCATGGTGCGCGCCGCCACCGGCCCGCCCGTGCGGCTGTGCGGCGGGATTGAAGTGGCCGCCGGCGCTGCTGGCATCGACCGCGCTGCAGTCGCCCTTTTCGTGCACGTGGAACCCGGCCTGGCCGCCACGCGGCAGGCCGCCGATCACGCCGCTGATGTGCACGCCGCCGGCTTCAGGCACCAGCGCCATGCGGCCACTGACCAGGCTGGCCGATGCCGGCGCCAGGTTGGCCTCGGCCAGCTGCGCGGTGCCCATGGCCGGCGGGGCCGGTGGCGCTTCCGGGCGCGCCGGCGGGCGCGTGCCGCAGGCGGCGAGCAGGGCGGTGGCGGTGATGGCGGGAAGACGAAGACGCATGTGTCACTCCTTGCAGGGTGCGGGCCGGGCGGCCTGCGCATGCCCACGCAGGCATGCCGGCGTGGCCCGGTGTATGCAACGGGGCAAAGATGCCCGTTCGCCGCGCCCGGGTCGAGCGGGGCCAGCGCAGGCGGCAGTCACCGCGTGCCCGCTTCCGCCAGCGCGGCCGCCTCCACCTTGGCCAGGGTGTCGCGCACGTCGCGCAGCACCGCCTGGTTCTGGTCGCCGTAGACCTTGCGCATGGCCCGCAGCGACTCGTTGGCATGGACGCGGGCGGCCTGGGTCCGGCCCTGCGCCAGCTCCGCTTCGGCCAGCCCGCGCAGGATTTCCGCGGTGACGTGGTTGTCGCGCCCCAGGGTACGCCCGGCGATCTCCAGCAGCGCGCGCTGTTCCCGTTCCGACGCCTCCGCCTGGCCGTCGGCCAGCAGCCAGTTGGCGTGGTTGTGGCGGGTGATCACCGCGGAAAAGGAATCGGTACCGTAGCGCGCGGCATTCCACTCCATGGTCGCGCGGTAGTAGGGGCCGGCCTCCCTCACCTTGCCCTGCTCGCGCAGGGCGCTGCCGAGCATGCCCAGGGTGCTGACGGTAAAGCCGTTGTCGGCGCCGTACAGGCGCTCGTAGATGGCGGCCAGCTGCCGCAGTTCCGGCTCGGCGCCGGCGAAATCGCGCTGCTGCAGGCGCGCGACCGCCAGGTCACGGCGTGCCGCCAGGGTCTGGGGGTGTTCGCGGCCATGGACCCGGGTCCGCTGCCGGATCACCTCATCCAGCAGCGCCATGGCGCGCGCGTAGTCACCGCTGGTGGACAGGATCTCGGCATAGCGCTTGGCGGCGTCGAGCCGCTGCGGGTCATCGGCCGGCCGCTGCCGCGAGAGCCCGTCGAACGCCTCGCGCGCCAGCCGCGTCGCCGCGTCCGCCTGGCCCTGCACGAACAGCACCCAGGCCCGGCGCGACTGCATGTCCAGCGCCAGCCATCGATGCGCGGCGGGGCCACGCTGGGCCCGGGCGATGCCCTCGACGAATGTCGCGTCCGCCTGCTTGAGGCGGTCCGACAACAGGTAGGCCTGGCCCAGCACCTGCATCGCGCGCAGCTCCTGGAACTGCAGCCGGCCGGGGTGGGCCGCAGCCAGCGAGCGGATCGACTGCAGGTGCGCGATGGCGCGGTCGTACTCTTCCAGGCCGACCTGGTTGACCGCGATGATCAGTTCCACGTCGGCCAGGATGTCCGGATAGGCCGCCAGCTCCCGCACTGCACGCTGCGAGGCGTCGTCGAGCACCCGCAGCATCAGCGTCTTGTCCATGTCCTGCGAAACCGCCGGATCGACGCTGTCCAGCACCGAGGCCAGGAACTCGGACGTCACCCTGGCCCGCGCCGCCTCCTGGCGCGCCTCGCGCAGCGACCAGGTGGTCGCGGCCAGGCCGGCGACCAGCGCCACCGCCACCGCGGCCGCGGCCGCCACCGCCAGCCGGTTGCGGCGCACGAAGGTACGCACGCCCAGCCATCGCGCCGGTCCGGCCGCATGCGGTGGATAGTGCGCCAGCCAGCGCCGCAGGTCGTCCAGCAGCGACGACACCGAGGCGTAGCGCGCGGCGCGCTCGGGCTGCAGGGCCTTGAGCGCGATCGCGTCGATGCCGTCGCGCAGGGCGCGCCGCAGCCGGGCCGGGGTGCTGCCGCGCTCGGCCGCCAGCTCGGCGCGCCGGGCCGGCGGCTGCTCGCGCAGATACCGCGACGGCGGCACGGGGGACGCTTCCGGCGGCGCGCCGCAGGCCAGCTCGTACAGCAGCGCCCCCAGCGAGTAAACGTCGCTGCGGGCATCGGTGTCGTTGCCGGGGCGGGCCTGCTCCGGGCTCATGTAGCCGGGGGTGCCGCCCCCGGGGCGTCGTCAGCGGCGGCGGCATCCATGGCGATGCCGAAGTCGATGATCTTGGGCAGCGGCTGGCCGTCGACCGCGGCGACCAGGATGTTGCCCGGCTTCAGGTCGCGATGGATGACGCCCTTCTGGTGCGCGTGCTGCACGCCTTCGGCGGCCTTGGCCAGCAGCTCGACGCGCTGGCGCAGGTCGACCCGGTGCTGGTCGCACCAGGCGGAGATCGGCTGCCCGTGGATGTACTCCATCACCAGCCAGGCGCGGCCGTCGGCATCGATGCCGGCGTCGTGGATCTGGGCGATGGCCGGGTGCTGCATCTGCGCCAGCAGGCGGCACTCGTATTCGAAATGCCGGTGGCGGCGTTCGTCCAGCGCGGTGGCGCGCACCAGCTTGAGCGCAACCTGGCGCTCGTAAGCGCCATCGGCGCGCCGCGCCAGGTACACCCGGCCCATGCCGCCGGCGCCGATCATCCGTTCCACCGCCCATGGCCCGAACCGCGTGCCCGGCATCACCTCGGCCTCGCTGGCCTGGGCCGCCACCTTGACCGCCTCGCGCAGCGGCGCGTGCAGGCGCGTGGGATCGGTATCGGCGGCCAGCAGCGCCAGCAGTTCGCGCTGCAGCTCCGGATCGTCACCGGTCTGCGCGTGGATGAAAGTGATCCGTTCGGCCTCGGGCAGTTCGGTGGCGCGGTGGAACAGATCGGTCAGGCGCTGCCAGGCGTCGGTGTTCAACAGCGCCTCGCATGCCGGCGGCGGGCTGCCGTCGCTATCGCGGACGGCGCGCGGCCCCGGCGTCGTGCCTGGGTGGCCGTGTCCTGACGTGGCGCCCGCATCTCCATGGGGGCCGATGATACACGCCCACCCGGCGCCGATCCGCCGGGTCGCGGCGGGCGCGCCGCACGGGTTCTTCAGCGCTTGCGGCCCGGCCCCAGCTTGCGCGTCAGCGTGTTGCGGCCGACGCCGAGCCGCGCCGCGGCATCGCCGCGGTGGCCGTCGGTGGCGGCCAACGCCGCGTCGAGCAGCACCGCCTCCATGCGCTCGCGCACTTCGGCGTGCAGGCCGCTGGCGCCCTCGGCCAGGCGTTGCCGCGCCCACTGCGCCAGCGCCTGGTCCCATTGCCCGGGCGCCGCCGCGGCCGCGCCGGGGCGGGCACGGCCGCCACGGGCCAGCGCCGCCTGCACGTCGGCCGCGGAAATGGTGTCGGCCACCGCCAGTGCCGCCAGCCGCCAGCACACGTTTTCCAGTTCGCGCACGTTGCCGGGCCAGTCGTGCTGGCGCAGGGCCTGCAGGGCGGCGGCGGACAGGCGCTTGGGCGGCATGTCCAGCCGCCGCGCGGCGTTGCCCAGGAACGTCGCGGTGAGCGTGGCCACGTCGTCCAGGCGTTCGCGCAGCGGCGGCAGCCACAGCCGCACCATGTCCAACCGGTGCAGCAGGTCGGCGCGGAAGCGGCCCTGCTCGACCAGTGCCTCCAGGTCCTGGTGGGTGGCGGCGACCACGCGCACGTCGACATGGATCAGTTCGCGCCCGCCGACGCGGAAGAACTCGCCTTCGGCCAGTACCCGCAGCAGCCGCGTCTGCAGCGGCAGCGGCATGTCGCCGATCTCGTCCAGGAACAGGGTGCCGCCATGGGCCTGCTCGAAGCGGCCGATGTGGCGCCTGGCCGCGCCGGTGAAGGCACCGGCCTCGTGGCCGAACAGTTCGCTCTCCAGCAGCTCGGCGGGAATGGCGGCGGTGTTGAGCGCGACGAACGGGCCGCGCGCGCGCGGCGATTCACGGTGCAGCGCGTTGGCCACCAGCTCCTTGCCGGTGCCGGTCTCGCCGTTGATCAGCACCGACAGTGGCGCCTGCGCCAGTCGCCCGATGGCGCGGAACAGCGCGCGCATGGCCGGGGTGTCGCCGATCAGCTGCGGCGCGTCGTCGCCCGCCGCCGGCGCCGGCACCGGTGCCGCGTCCACGCGCGGCTCCGGTTCGGGCAGCGCGCGCCGCGCCAGCTCCACCGCGTCATCCAGGTCGAACGGCTTGGACAGGAACTCATGCGCGCCGCCACGGAACGCACCGGCGGTGCTGGCCACGTCGGTGTAGGCCGACATCACGATCACCGGCAACTGCGGGTGCGCGGCCTTGAGCTTTTCCAGCAGCACCAGCCCGTCGTCGCCGGGCATGCGCACGTCGGTGAACAGCAGGTCGGGCGCCGGCTGCCGCGCCAGCGCGGCCAGTGCCGTGGCGGCGCTGTCGAAGCCCTCCACCGCGTAGCCGGCGTCGCGCAATGCGGTACTCAGGACGAAGCGTACCGCGCGGTCGTCGTCGACCACCCAGATCGTCGCCGCCGGGGGGACACGTCAGCCATCGGCCGCCTCCTTTTCCTCGCTGGCGACCGGCAACGGCAGCAGCAGGGTGAACACGGTGTGCCCGGGGCGCGAGCGGAAGCTCAGGGTGCCGCGGTGCTCGCGCGCCACCTGCTGGGCCAGTGCCAGGCCGAGCCCGGTGCCTTCGGCGCGGCCGCTGACCAGCGGCAGGAACAGGTGTTCGGCCAGGTCTTCGGGCACGCCGCGCCCGTCGTCGGCCACTTCCAGCCGCAGCGCCAGCGGCGAGGCGTATTCGGCGGTGCGCACGCCGTGCTCGACCCGGGTGCGCAGCACGATGCGGGTGGCGCCGGCCTGGATCGCATTGCGCACCAGGTTGAGCAGGGCCTGGGTCAGGCGGTCGGCGTCGCCGGCGAACTCGGGAATGCTGGGGTCGTAATCGCGCTGCAGCTGCAGGGTCCAGCCGGCCTCGTTCTCGGCCAGGCGCAGCACCCGCTCGAGCGCGGCATGGATGTTGAGCGGCGCGTGCGGCCGCTGCGGTGCCGGTGACAGCAATTGTTCGAGCAGGGTGTTGAGGCGTTCGATCTCCGCGCCGATCAGTTCGATCAGCTCGCCCTCCGCCGCATCGCGGTTGCCGGCGCGGCGCGCCAGCAGCTGCGCCGCGCCCTTGAGCCCGGCCAGTGGGTTGCGCAGCTCGTGGGCCAGGCCCTTGAGCGCCGCGCTGAAGGCGCCGGGCAGCACCTGCGCCGGATCGGGCGCGGCGAACTCGTCCACCGGGTGCGCTTCCAGCAGCCAGCCGCCGGCATCCAGCGCGGTCAGCCAGCCCTCGGCGAACCGCGAGCGCTCGCCCGGCAGGGCCAGCGCCAGCCGCGGCAGGCGCACGGCGTCGACGCCGTCCCAGCCCTGTGCCAGGCGCTCGGCGAGGTCGTCGCCCTGGCTCTCCAGCGATGCCAGCGGCTGCCCCAGCAGGCGCCGCACGCTGACCCCCAGCCAGCGGCAGAACGCCGGGTTCGCGCCGGCGATGCGGCCGTCCGCCGCGGTCCACACCAGCGGCGTGGCCAACAGCTCGGCGGGGGGCGGGAGGGCGGTGTCGTGCATTGCACCAATGTAGTGCAAAGGCGCCTGCCGTGCCGACTGCGACGGGGCCGGCGGCGTGCAGCCGTCCGGCCCGTCGCGCTCAGGCCTCGTAGGCCGATTCGCCATGGGTACTGATGTCCAGGCCGGTGCGCTCGGCTTCCTCGCTCACGCGCAGGCCGACCAGCGCGCGCACCACCAGCAGGACCGCCGCGGTGACCGCCGCGCTCCACAGCACGGTGAAGCCGACACTGACCGCCTGCACCCACAGCTGGTGGGCAATATCCAGGCCCGCCTTGGTGCCGCCCAGCGACTGCGCACTGAACACGCCGGTCAGCAGCGCGCCGACGATGCCGCCGACACCGTGCACGCCGAAGACGTCGGCGGTGTCGTCCGCCCGCAGCAGGCGTTTCAGGCCGGTGACGCCCCATACGCAGAGCATGCCGGTGACCAGGCCGATCACGATCGCGCCCAGCGGCCCCACCGTGCCGCAGGCCGGCGTCACCCCGACCAGGCCGGCGACCGCGCCCGAGGCCGCGCCCAGTGCCGAGGGGTGGCCCTTGGTCACCGCCTCCACCAGCGTCCAGCCCAGTACCGCGGCGGCGGTGGCCAGCAGGGTGTTGATGAACGCCAGCGACGCCACGCTGTCGGCCGCCGCCGCCGAACCGGCGTTGAAGCCGAACCAGCCCACCCACAGCAGCATCGCGCCGAGCCAGGTCAGTGGCAGGTTGTGCGGCTTCAACGCCACGTGCCCGTAGCCCAGGCGCTTGCCGACGAACCACGCCGCCACCAGCCCGGCGACGCCGGCATTGATGTGGACCACGGTGCCGCCGGCGAAGTCGATGGCGCCCATCGCCCCCAGCCGCCCCCCCAGACGCTGTGCGCCATCGGCAGGTAGCCCAGGGTGAACCACAGCGCCGAGAACAGCAGCACCGCGCGGAAGCGGATGCGTTCGGCGAAGGCGCCGACGATCAGCGCGGTGGTGATGCCGGCGAAGGTGGACTGGAACGCCACGAACAGGTAATCCGGCAGGCCGGCGATGGGGGTACCCCCACCGAGTCCGGGGTGAAGCCCTGCAGGAAGGCGAACCGGGTGAACGAGCCGAACAGCGCGTTGCCCTCGCTGAACACCGCGCTGTAGCCGTAGCCGACCCACAGCAGCAGTACCAGCGAGAACACCACCAGCACCTGGCTCAGCACCGACAGCACGTTCTTGGCGCGCACCAGGCCGCCGTAGAACAGCGCCAGCCCGGGCACCACCATCATCAGCACCAGCAGCGTGGAGGTGAGCATCCAGGCCACGTCGCCGCGGTCGAACGCCGGCGCGGCCGGCTGCGCGCTGGCTGCGAGCGGAAGCAGCGCCAGGGCCAGGCCGGCGAGCGTGGGCGACGGGCACAGACCACCGAGCCGGGCCCTGGGCCCGGTGAAAAATTGCGTTCGCATTGTCGACTCCGGTTGTGGGGGAAGCAGCCGGCGACCGGGCCCGTGCTGGCGGCTGGCCGCCACGGAGCCGGGCGTCAGCGGGTCTTCAGAGCGCGTCGGCGCCTGTCTCGCCGGTGCGGATGCGCACCACCTGCTCGAGCGGGGTGACGAAGATCTTGCCGTCGCCGATCTTGCCGGTGCCGGCGGCCGCCTGCAGGGTTTCGATCACCGCCTCGACGTTGTCGTCGGTGACCGCGGTTTCGATGCGGATCTTGGGCAGGAAATCGACCACGTACTCGGCACCGCGGTACAGCTCGGTGTGGCCCTTCTGGCGGCCGAAGCCCTTGACCTCGGTGACGGTGATGCCGGACACGCCGGCCGCGCCGAGGGCCTCGCGGACCTCGTCGAGCTTGAACGGGCGGATGATGGCGGAGATCAGTTTCATGCGCAGGTCCCGATGTGGAGGAGACCGGCCGCCGCGGGCCGGCATCGTGTCATCCAGCGGCCATGCAACGGCCGCTGGCGGTGCGCCGGATGCGCCGCGCGGCGGTGAGGCCTGGCCCGCGCGACGCGTTTCCGGGTTCTCTTGCCACTGCCTGGTAGTGCCGGGTTTGCCGCCGGGGGCGGCGATGGCGAAAGCGGGAGGGGAGGGACTTTGCCATCGCCGCCGTTGCCGGCAGCAAGGGGGTGCGGCGGCCGCGCGCAGGCGGCCGCCCGGCATCAGCTGGCGTAGTACAGCTGGTATTCCAGCGGATGGGTGGCGGCGCGGAACGCGGTCACTTCCTTCATCTTCAGCGCGATGTAGGCGTCGATGAAGTCGTCGCTCATCACCCCGCCGGCCTTGAGGAACTCGCGGTCCTTGTCCAGCGCTTCCAGTGCCTGGTCCAGCGAGGAGCAGACCTGCGGGATCAGCTTCTCTTCCTCCGGCGGCAGGTCGTACAGGTCCTTGTCCGAAGGAGCACCGGGGTCGATCTGGTTACGGATGCCGTCCAGGCCGGCCATCATCAGCGCGGTGAAGGTCAGGTAGCCGGACTGGATCGGGTCGGGGAAACGCATCTCGATGCGCCGCGCCTTCGGGTTGGACACCCACGGGATGCGGCACGATGCCGAGCGGTTGCGCGCCGAGTAGGCCAGCATCACCGGTGCCTCGAAGCCGGGCACCAGGCGCTTGTAGCTGTTGGTGCCCGAGTTGCTGAAGGCGTTGATGGCGCGGGCGTGCTTGAAGATGCCGCCGATGTACCACAGCGCCATCTGCGACAGGCCGCCGTAGCCGTCGCCGGAGAACAGGTTCTTGCCCTCCTTGGCCAGCGACTGGTGCACGTGCATGCCGCTGCCGTTGTCGCCGACCAGCGGCTTGGGCATGAAGGTCACGGTCTTGCCGTTGCGGTGCGCCACGTTCTTGATGACGTGCTTCATGCGCTGCAGTTCGTCGGCCTTGGTCACCAGCGTGTTGAACTTGGCACCGATCTCGCACTGGCCGGCGTTGGCCACCTCGTGGTGGTGCACCTCGACCTCGATGCCGACCTGGGTCAGCACCTTGCACATCTCGGCGCGGATGTCGTGCAGCGAATCGGTCGGCGGCACCGGGAAGTAACCGCCCTTGACGGTCGGACGGTAGCCGCTGTTGGCGCCGTCATAGTGCTTGCCGGTGTTCCAGGCGCCTTCCTCGGAGTTGATCTTGAAGAAGGTGTGGCCCATGTCGTTGGCGAACTGGACCGAGTCGAAGATGAAGAACTCCGGTTCCGGGCCGAAGAACGCCAGGTCGGCGATGCCCGAGGACTTCAGGTAGGCCTCGGCGCGCTTGGCGATGCCGCGCGGGCAACGGCCATAGCCCTGCATGGTGGCCGGGTCGAGCACGTCGCAGGTCAGCACCAGGGTCGGGTCGGCGTAGAACGGGTCGACGTAGGCGCTGGCCGGGTCCGGCATCAGCACCATGTCCGATTCGGCGATGCCCTTCCAGCCGGCGATCGAGCTGCCGTCGAACATCTTGCCTTCCTCGAACAGCGACGGCTCGACGATGGAGACCGGGAAGGTCACGTGCTGCTCGATGCCGCGCATGTCGACGAAACGCAGATCGACGAACTCGATCTGGTTGTCCTTGATGAGCTTCTCGATATTTTCCAGGGACATCGGGCAAAACCTCGGTGGAAGTGGCGTGCGCTGTCTACAGCAACTCGCGTGCCAACTTCCGCAGGCAGGCAACTCCTTGTTTTCAAAGCATTGCGTTGGGCTGCGCCTGGTCGTGATGCACCAATATGGTGCATTTCAGCCAGTCACGCACCAGACAAGTGCATGGCCGGCGATGCTCTATCCTTTGCCGGTCATTCGCCCGTCCACGCTCATGTCCGACCCGATTTCCGCTCTGCTGCTTGGCATCCTCGAAGGCCTCACCGAATTCCTCCCCGTTTCCAGTACCGGCCACCTGCTGATCGCCGAACGCTGGCTGGGCGCCCGCTCGGACTTCTTCAACATCGTCATCCAGGCCGGCGCCATCCTCTCCGTCGCCCTGGTGTTCCGGCAGCGGCTGTGGTCGCTGGCCACCGGCCTGGGTGACCCCGGCAACCGCGATTACGTGCTGAAGCTGGCCACCGCGTTCCTGGTGACCGCGCTGGTCGGCCTGCCGGTGCGGCTGGCCGGCTGGCAGTTGCCTGAGACCGTCACCCCGGTGGCTTGGGCGCTGGTGTTCGGCGGCGTGTGGATGCTGCTGGCCGAAGGCTTCGCCGCGCGCCTGCCCGACCGCGACAGCGTCACCTGGAAGGTCGCCGTCGGCGTCGGCCTGGCGCAGGTGGTGGCCGGTGTATTCCCCGGCACCTCGCGCTCGGCCGCGGCGATCTTCCTGGCCATGCTGCTGGGCCTGAGCCGGCGCGCGGCCGCCGCCGAGTTCGTGTTCCTGGTCGGGATCCCGACCATGTTCGCCGCCAGCGGCTACGCGTTCTTCGAGCTGGCCCGCCATGGCCAGCTCGCGCACGAGGCGTGGAGCGACGTCGGCATCGCCTTCGCCGCCGCGGTGGTGACCGGTTTCGTCGTGGTGAAGTGGCTGCTGGGCTACATCAAGCACCATCGCTTCACGGGCTTCGCGGTATACAGGTTGGCCTTGGGCGCCGCATTGCTGCTGTTCCTGCCTGCTGGACACTGAATGCGGATAGCCGCCGATAACCCCGGCGGCCAGCGTCATGCGTTCTGCCCTCCGTCCTTTCCACCTGCTTCCCGAAGGAGTTCCCGATGAAGCGCATCCTGCTGCTGGCCCTGCCCGTCGCCCTGATGGCCGCCTGCAACAAACCCGCCTCCAGCGACGCCCCGGCCGCTGCCAACCCGCCCGCGGCCAGCACCGCAGCGGCCGCTGCCCCTGCCCCGGTGGACGGCAAGCAGCTAGGCGCCAACCACTGGGTGCTCGACACCGCTACTGACAGGGCCGGCAAGCGCATCGATGCCTTGTTCGCGCGCGCCGACAAGCCGGTCACCCTGGACTTCGCCGATGGCCGCCTGGCGGTGGACAACACCTGCAACCGCATGGGCGGGGGCTACACCTTGGCCGGCGACCAGCTCAGCGTCGCGCGCCTGGCATCGACGATGATGGCCTGCGCCGACCCGGCACTGATGGCGCTGGACCAGGCCGTGGGCAGCCGCCTGGAAGGCACGCTGAAGATCGGCCAGCCCGACGCCTCCACCCTGGTGCTGACCAACGCCGCCGGCGACGTGCTGCGCTTCCGCGGCGAACCGACCGCCGAGACCCGTTACGGCGGCCCCGGTGAAACCGTGTTCCTCGAAGTGGACGCGCATACCCAGCCGTGCCCGCACCCGTTGATCCGCGACAAGCAGTGCCTGCAGGTGCGCGAGGTGCAGTACGACGACAAGGGCCTGGAGCAGGGCAAGCGCGGCGCGTTCGCCAACTTCTACGACGGCATCGAGGGCTACAGCCACCAGGAGGGCGTGCGCAACGTGCTGCGGGTCAAGCGCTATGCGGTGAAGAACCCGCCGGCCGACGCGTCTTCGCAGGCCTACGTGCTGGACATGGTGGTCAGCTCGGAAACGGTGACGAAGTAACCGCGCTGCGCCACACCCCGGAAACGACGAAGGGCGCCGCGCGGCGCCCTTCTTCCTGGTCCCGCGGGGTCACGCCAGGGCCGGGTTGAGCGTGTAGGTGCCATGCAGCGCCGCTTCGGCCAGCACGTGGCCGTGCATGGCGCGGTACACGTCGGCGGCGCTGAAATCGCCTTGCACCGGCAGCCGTTCCACGTCCAGCGCGAACAGGCGGAAGAAATAACGGTGCACGCGCTCGTCGTTGAACGGCGGGTACGGGCCGTCGTAACCACGGTAGACCCCGGCCAGCTCCGGATTGCCGGCGAACCAGGCGGTGTAGTCGTTCACGCCCTGGCGCGCGCCTTCCGGCCCCGGTGGTGGCTGCTTGCCGCGCGCGCTGAAACCATCGCTGCAGCTGCCCGCGGCGATCTCGCGCAGCGACGCGGGAATGTCCACCATCACCCAGTGGATGAAGTCGCCGCGCGGCTGCGCCAGCGGAATGCTCACGTCGTCGCGGCCGACCAGTTCCGGCACGGTCGGGACATCCGGGTCCACGCATACCAGCGCGAACGAGCGCGTGCCTGCCGGCACCTCGCTCCACGCCAGCTGTGGGTTGCGGTTGCCGGCGAAGCCGCTGGCGTCGCCGGCGGCGAATGCGGCCGGGATCGGCCGGCCGTTGTCGAAACTCTGGCTGCTCAGTTTCATTGTCTTCTCCTCTGGGGTGGGGCGCCGGCCATGCCGGCGCCTGCCGCTACGGGGGAACCGGATGCTTAGGCCTCGGGGTAGCCCAGGCGCGCGGCGACCGGGGCCAGGTGTGCGAACTCGGCCGCCAGCACCTGCGCATACCGGCGCCAGTGGCCGGCCTCGATGGTGGCCGGGCCAAGGCTGCGCACCGGCGGGAAGCGCAGCCCGAAGGCCTGCTCCAGCAGCGCGCCCATCGCCGCCGGGTCGTTGACCGCGGCGTCGATGCGCAGGATCAGATGGGTATACAGGTCCTGTTCGTTGAGGTCGGCCACCTGTTCCAGCACCCGCGCCAGCCAGCGCGCGGCCTCGTCGGCCGAGGTCAGCGCGAGCGGCGCCGGCGCGCCCAGCGCCAGCCATTCGACCAGCATGTCGCGCGGGTCACGCACCGCGATCACCAGGCGGCCCTCCGGCAGCTGCGGGCGCAGCGCCCACAGCAGGGCGTTGTCCCACCACAGCAGCCAGTCGATCACGTTGCCATCGGCAATGCCGCGCGCCGGCAGGGCGTCGCGCCACTGCTGCACGAACTGCGCCGGGCTCAGGGTGTCGTCGGCCAGGTGCTGCAGGGTATGGAAGTTCTGGAAGGCATCGTCCGGCGGGTTCGGGCCGAAGCGGTCGCCACGCAGCACCTGGCTGCCGGCGGCCATCACCGACACCACGCGCTCCACGCCCGACCCCGGGGCGCCCCACACGAACAGCGGGCGCAGCGGGTTGTCCTGGGCGACTTCGCCCAGCGCCGGCCATTGCGCCGGGGCCTTGGCCTGCGGCGGCAGCGGCAGGCGCGACGGCGCCAGTTCAGCGTGCAGGCGCAGCCAGGTGGCCAGTGCCGCGGCCGGCTCGTTGGCCCGGTCCTGCACCGCGCCCAGCCAGACCCGCAGTTCCGGACGCGCGGCTTCCGGGGCGTTGTCGATCAACGCCTGGACGTGGGCGATGGCCGCGGCCGGCTCGCGCGCCAGCAACGCCTCGACGATGCGCTGTTCGCCGCTGACGCGGCCCGGCTCCAGCGCGACGATGCGCCGCGCCACTGCCTCGGCGGCGTCCGCCTCCCCGTTCATGTCGTGCAGGCGCATGCGCGCTTCCAGCGCCGGCAGGTGGTCGGGCATCGCCGCCAGCCAGCGTTCGACCACCTCCACCGCTTCCGGGCTGCCGACCGGTGCCACCGCCAGCCGCGCCAGCCACAGGTCGTGCAGCTGCGGGTGCACGTCCAGCGTCGCGTCCAGGTCGGCGCGCGCCTCGTCCTCGCGGCCGAGCCGCTGCCAGGCCACCAGCAGCATCTGCAGGGTGGCGCGGTCGCCGGGCAGTTCCGCCAGCAGCGGGCGCAGGTACTCCAGCGCCTGCAGCGGCTGGCCCGAGGCCAGTTCCAGCTCGCCGGCCAGGCGGCGCATGCCCGGGCTGTCGCCTTCCGCGGTGGCCAGCACCTGGCGCATCACCTCGGCGGCACGGTCGGCATGGCCCTGGCGCAGCGCCAGCTGCACCAGCAGGCCGCGCAGGGCGTGGTTGGACGGGTTCAGCTCCAGCACGCGCCGGAACGCCTGCTCGGCGAAGGCCAGCAGGTCCTTGGCCAGATAGGCGAAGCCCAACGCGTAGAGCACGCGCGGGTCGTCGGGCAGGCGCTGGCTGGCGGCCGACAGGACCGCCAGCGCGCGGTCGGCGTCACCGCGGCGCAGCGCGACCATGCCTTCGATCGCGCCCAGCTCCGGGCTGTCCGGCTCGACCCGCGCGGCCATGCGGCCCAGGCGCTCGGCCTCGTCGATGTCCTCGCGCGCCAGCGCCAGGTGCGCCTGCATCAGGTAGGCGGAAAATTCGTTGGGATTGAGCGCGGTGGTGCGCTCCAGCGCCTGCCCGGCGTCATCGATGCGGCGCTGGGCCAGCAACAGGCCGGCATGCTGCAGGTGCAGGTCGGCATCGTCCGGCGCCAGGGCCAGGGCCTGCTCCAGGCTGGCCTGGGCGGCGTCGGCATCGCCGCGCTGCTGGAGGGCCAGCGCCAGCCAGCGGTGGGCCTGCGGTTGCTGCGGTTCGGCGGCGACCCATTCGCGGGCCGTGGCCACGGCTTCGTCGGTGGCGTTGCGGCGCAGGGCGTTGATGATCGTGTCTTGCATGGCGGTCCGGCGTAAGCGCAAAACGCCATTGTAGCCGGGCCGTGGCGCGCCCCCGCCGGCAGCGCCAGCGGCGGCTCAGGCGCCGAGCGCGGGCACCGCCCCCTGCGCTGCCGGGCGTACGCCCACCGCGGCGGCCAGCCGTTGCGCCACCCAGCGCTCGGAAAAGCCATCGCCACGCAGGTTCTCGATGAAGCCGCAGTGGCCACCCCAGCGCGCGATCTCCAGCCGTGCGTGCGCCGGCAGGCGCCAGTGGCGGAAGGAGGTGAACGGAATCACCGGATCATCGCGCGCCATCAGGATGTCGGCCGGCACCTCCAGCGCGGACAGGCGCGGGCCGGCGATGGAGTAGCCGTCGAAATAGTCCTGCAGCGTGGCGAAGCCGGTATGCCGCTCCACCAGCCAGCCGGTCAGCGCGCGGATCCCCAGCTTCAGCACCGCGTCGTCGCAATCGGCCAGCTCCGGGAACAGAGCGCGCTTGCGCCGCAGCGAGCCGGTCCACTTGCGGCGGAAGTACCAGTCGTACATCGCCGGGCCGCGTTCGATGCTGTCCATGGTCTGCGCCGGGTCCAGCACCGGGCACACCGAGGCCACGTGGCGCAGCGGCACGCCGGCGGCGGGCGCGTGCAGGGCCAAGCGCAATGCGAAGTTGCCGCCCAGCGAATACCCCGCCGCGACCAGCGGCAGGCCGGGAAAGCGGCGGGCCACGTCGCCGGTGGCATGCACCACCTCGCCGATGCGGCAGGAATGGAAGATCCCCGGGTTGAGGTGGTGGGTGTTGCCGTGGTCGCGGAAGTTCAGCCGCACCACCTCGAAGCCCTGCTCGAGCATCCGCGCGGCGGTCATGCGCATGTAGCTGGACTCGGCGCTGCCCTCCCAGCCGTGCAGCAGCAGCGCCAGGCCGACCGGCGCCGCCCTGCCCGGCAGGCGGCTGTGCCAGGCCTGCAGGCGCACGCCGTCGCCGCCGTCGAGGATCAGTTCGCGGGTAAGCGCGCCACTGGCCGCCAGCAGCTGCTGGCCGCGGCGCAGGCGCACCCCGCTGGACGCCAGCATCGACTGCAGGTGCGGATTGCGCAGCCACGGCGGCGGTTGGTAGTGGGCGACGCTCAACATGGCGGCCATGCTGCGCCCGTGCGCCGGTAGAGCGCGTGAACCCGCGCCGGCGGCCGGCCGCCGCTCACGGCTGTCCGGCGCTGCGGGAGGCGTGCCACCGCAACACGTCGTTACGGGCCTTCCATCGCCGCGATGATGCGCGCGCGCGAGGTCTCGGCGATGCGCCGGCGCCCTTCCAGGTCATGGCTGGCGACCGGCTCCAGGAAGTGCACTTCGGCGCGGCGCGCCGGTTCGCCGAGCAGGCGCAGGAAGTTGCCGAAGAAACTCTCGCCCGGCGCGAACGCGACCCGGGTCTGGGCATCGCCGTGCACGCCGTAGCGCAGGGCCACCGGCTGCACCGGCACGCCGGTTTCCACCGCCGCCTGGAAGATGCGCGCATGGAACGGGCCGACCTCGTGGCCGCCGCGGGTGCGCCCTTCCGGGAACACCGCCACCGGCCGGCCCTCGCGCAGCCGCTTGGCCATTTCCTCCATCACCCCGCCCAGCGACTCGGTGTTGCCGCGCTGATGGTAGATGGTGTGGCCGCGGCTGGCGAGCCAGCCCACCAGCGGCCAGCCGGCGATCTCGCGCTTGGCCACGAAACCGACCATTTTCTGGCTGTGGATCATGCTGATGTCGACCCAGCCGACATGGTTGGCGACGAACAGCACCGCCCCCGGCAACGGCTGGCCGGTGCGCTGCAGGCGGAAGCCGAAGATCCACATCAGGCCGCCTGACCACCAGCGCACCACCTTGTGTTCCAGCGGATCGGTGGCTGCGCCGAGGCGGCCGAACGGCGGCGCCATCAGCAGCAGGATCAGCGGCAGGAAGATCACGACGTGGATCAGCAGCAACGGCACGCGGTACAGATAGCGGAACGCACGCGCCACGCTGCCCGGGCGGGCGGGACGGGGGGAAGTCATCCGCGCAAGATACCGGATGCGGTCCGGCTTCCGCCAGCACATGGCGACCGCCTGCCCGGCTCCTCACCCCGGGGCCCGGGCAACGCGGTATAAATCCGCTCACGCCTACAGGGGAGCGTGGACATGGAGCGGTTATCGCGGTCGCTGGCCGGGGACATGCTGCCGCTGTTGTCGGCGGCGCTGGAGCAGGTCGACAGCGGCGTGATCGTGTTCGATGGCCAGAACCGCATCGTGTACTTCAACAAGGCCATGGAAGCCCTGTCCGGCTGGTCGCGCGACGAAGTGGCGGGGCGCAACCTGGGCTTCCTGGCACCGGCGGCCATGCGCGAGCGCTACGACAGCGGACTGCATCCGGGCGCGGCCAACCGCGTGCGCGAACTGGCCAGCCAGCCGCGCGACGTACAGATGGTGCGCAAGGACGGTCAGACCCGCTGGATCAGCGTGTCGCTGGCCCGTACCCCCGCGGTCGAGGGCCAGCTGCACATGGCATTCGTCCGCGACGTGACCACGCGGCGCCAGCGCCAGGAGCGCGAGCGGCTGCTGTCGCTGGGGTTCGACGAGACCCAGAGCGCGGTGCTGATCACCGACGCCCGCGGCCGCGTGGTGCATCTGAACAAGGGCTTCTGCCGGCTGTTCGGGTTCGATGCCAGCCAGGTGCTGCGTCGCCACGTCGCCACGCTGCTGGTGCCCGACCGCGCCCGGCGCCGCACCACCCTGGCCCAGGCCGCGCGCCTGCTGGCCGGCGAGCCGGTGTGCTGCGACGAACGCGTGGCCTGCCACGACGGCCGTCCGCTGTGGTGCGCGATCAGCATCAACCCGATCTTCGACGACTACGGCACCCTGGCCAACCTGGTCATCGTGCTGATGGACATCACCCACACCAAGGTGCACGAGGTGCTGCAGCACCGGATGCTGGACGCGCTGGTGCGCGAGGTTCCCACCAGCGAAGTGATGCAGATGATGTGCCGCGACGTCGAGCAGATCGCACCGCAGGTGCTGTGCTCGGTGCTGCGGGTAGAGGACGGGCGCCTGCGCACGCTGGCCGCGCCGAGCCTGCCCGAGGCCTACACCCGGCAGGTGGACGGCATCCCGGTCGGTCCGGGGGTCGGCTGCTGCGGTACCGCCGCGCATACCGGGCAGATGGTGGTGGCGCGCGACATCGCGCTGGACCCCAACTGGCAGGGCATCAGCCACATGGCGCTGGAGCACGGGCTGGCGGCCTGCTGGTCCACCCCGATCAAGGCCAGCGACGGCCGCGTGCTGGGTACGTTCGCCTTCTACTACCGCCGCCCGCACGACCCGGATGCCTTCCACCGGCGGCTGGTGGACGTCATCGTGCACCTGTGCGCGCTGGCGCTGGAGCGCGAGGAGGCGCGCAACCGCATCCGCCGGCTGGCGTTCTACGACGATCTCACCGGCCTGCCCAACCGCAACCTGCTGCATGCCCAGGCCGACCAGGCGATCGCCGCGGCGGCCGCCGCCGAGCAGGCGCTGGCGGTGCTGTTCATCGACCTGGACCGCTTCAAGCAGATCAACGACTCGTTCGGCCACCCCGGCGGCGACCAGCTGTTGCGCGTGGTCTCGCGCCGGCTGCAGGAAGAGGCCGGGCCGGGGGACATCGTCGGCCGCCTGTCCGGCGACGAGTTCGTGATGGTGCTCACCCTGTGCGACGCGCACTCCGCCGGCGAGCGCACCGAACGCATCCTGCGCCGGCTGTCGCTGCCGCTGCCGCTGGACGACGTGCAGATCCGGCCGTCGGCCAGCGTCGGCATCAGTATGTTCCCGCACGACGGCCACGACACCGAAACCCTGCTGCACCATGCCGACGTGGCCATGTACCAGGCCAAGAACAGCGGCCGCAACGGCGCGCGGTTCTACTCGCGCGAGATGGACCACAACGCGCAGGAGCGGCTGGCGCTAGAGACCGCGCTGCGCGAAGCGGTCGAGCAGCGCCAGCTGCACCTGCATTACCAGCCGCAGGTGGGCATCGGCGACGGCCGCCTGCGCGGGGTGGAGGCGCTGGCGCGCTGGCGGCACCCGCGCCTGGGCGACGTGCCGCCGATGCAGTTCATCCCGCTGGCCGAGGAATGCGGGCTGATCGGCGACATCGGCCACTGGGTGCTGGAACAAGCCTGCGCGCAGCTGGCGCACTGGCGGCGCACCGGGCTGGAGGTGCCGTCGGTGGCGGTGAACCTGTCGCCGACCGACTTCCACGACCTGGACCTGCCGCTGCGGATCGAACAGGTGCTGCGGCGCGAAGGACTGCTGCCGGGCGACCTGAAGGTGGAGATCACCGAGGACGTGCTGCTGGATACCGACCCCAGCACCCTGCGCACGCTGCACGCGGTGCATGCACTGGGCGTGCGCCTGTCGATGGACGATTTCGGCACCGGCTATTCCAGCCTGAGCTACCTGCGCCTGCTGCCGATCAGCGAACTCAAGCTGGACCGCAGCTTCGTGCGCGGCATCGAGAACGACGAAGTGGCCAGCGCCCTGACCCGCGCCATCGCCCACATCGGCCAGAGCCTGCGGCTGACGGTGGTCGCCGAAGGCGTGGAAAGCGGCGAACAGCTGCGCCTGCTCGGCGAACAGGGCTACGGCATCGCCCAGGGCTACCACTTCACCCCGGCGCTGCCCGCGCACGAGCTGGACAGCTGGATCCGCGAGCATCTGCCGGCCGCCGCGTTCGCGCACGCTTGAGCCGGGGCGCGCCGGGGCCCGGCATGCCTGCGCTCAGGCCGGTACCACCGCCAGGGTCAGGCGCGAGACGCACACCGGCTTGCCGGCCTCGTTGTCGATGCGGATCTCCCAGACCTGGGTGGTGCGCCCGACATGCAGCGCGCGCGCGGTGCCGGTGACCATGCCACTGCGCGCAGCACGCAGGTGGTTGGCGTTGATCTCCAGCCCCACGCAGACCTGGCTGGCGGTATCCACGCACAGGTTGCCGGCGCTGCTGCCCAGGGTTTCGGCCAGCACCACCGAGGCGCCGCCGTGCAGCAGTCCGTAGGGCTGGCGGGTGCGTTCGTCCACCGGCATGGTCGCCTGCAGCCAGTCGTCGCCGGCCGCGGTGAAGACGATGCCGAGGTGCTCGATCAGCGTGCCCCGGCTGAGGCGATTGAGTTCGTCCAGTGAAACGGGGGCGCGGAAAGCCATGGCGATGACCGGTGTGGGGGCAGGCCAGTTTACGGTGCCGCGCGCGGGCCGGGCTCAGGCGAACAGATCGTCCTGCGGCGGCGGATAGCGCAAGCGGCCATCGACCACGCGTGCGCTGGCGGTGAGCACGTGCGCTCGCGCCGGGCCGGCATCGAGGATGTGCCGCACCGGGATGCCGCGCACGCTGAGCAGATCGGCGATCAACCGGCGGTGGCAGCGCCACCACGGTGCTTCGGCGCACATCAGCGCGGTGCGGCGGCGCGCGGCCAGTTCCAGCAGCCGCGCCAGCCCGTCGGCGAACTCGGTGCTGTCCAGGTGGTCGGCGTAGCCCTGGAAGGCGGCGTTGCGCCAGGCCCCGTTGGGCGAGCCGGGTCGCGCACGGCGACGCCCGCCCAGCTGCGGCAGCCACAGGTAATCGATCCCCGCCGCCGGAAGCGCGTGCGCCAGCGTCCCGCCGGCAAACCAGGGATGGCGCCGCGAACCCGGGAAGCGGCGCACGTCGGCCACGGCCTGGATGCCGTGCCCGCCCAGCAGCGCGAGGAAATCCTCCCGGCTGCGGGTGGAATGGCCGATGGTCCAGAGCGTCACGGCGCCTTCCATGTCAGCCGATCTTCTCCGGTGTCATGCCGCGGGCATGCGCCCGGACGACACGGCCGGCGACGCGGCCGGCTTCGGAGTTCCAGCGCACGGGGTCGCCGAGCTGGAAGGCGCTGCCCATCGGCATCCTCGGTGCAGGCAGGGCGACGGCCATTGCAACCGAGGCCACGTCCACGCGCCGTGTGCGCGCTACAGGATCGGTACCAGCCCCGCGCCGAACGCGGTCAGCATGCGCACCAGCAACCACTTGGGGCCGACGTCGACCTCGGGGAAGTCGCCCACCGGCGCGTAGCAGCGGCGGAAATCCGGGTCGTGCCGGGACAGCGGCAGCGGGCACTCCGGCCCGGGCTGGAAGGCGTAGTTGGTGGCGTAGCGCCACGGCCACACGTCGAGCACGGGCAGTGCCTCGGACGCCTTGCCCAGGCTGTAGTTCAGGCCCGACAGCACCGGCGCCTTCTCGCGCGGCGCCACCACCCAGGCATTGTCCGGCGCGATGTCGCGCAGGATGCTCTGCGCCAGCCGCTCGGCGAACACCGGGTCGTCGATGATCACCGCGCCCTCGGTGTTGTAGTTCTCGCTGCGCGGGTCGAAGTTGTGGGTACCGACCACGCCGATGCGGCGGTCCACCACCAGCGATTTGGCATGCAGGCCCATGCGCGCGCCGCGGCGGGTGACCGGCAGCGGGCGGTTGGCCGCCTTGCTGCCGAGGAACGAGGGCCGGGTCTCGGTGCGCAGCACCTCGCGCTCGACCTCGCTGCCGTCGGCGCCGGCGCGACGCCCGGAACCGCTGCCGCGCACGTTGCTGCCGGCCGCGCTCGCCCCGATCAGGCGGTGCGGCGGCGGTGGCAGCCCGGTCCCGTCCAGTGCCGAGGACAGCAGGTTGTCCGGGGCCACCGGCGGATCCAGCGGGAACGGCTTGTACTCGTAGATATCGAAGCCCAGCACGCGCAGGTTGCGGCGCTTGTACTTGTAGGCCATCGCATACACGATCGGGTTGTCGGTCGCCGCCAGGCTGTTGGTCGACACCACCACCCGTGGTGGTTGCGGGCGCGCGCGCAGGTCCTTGAACAGCTGCTGCGCCGGTTCGGACAGCACCAGGTACGGCGTCTGCAGCAGGACTTCGGACCGGGCGCCGGAGATCAACGTGTCCAGCCGCGGTTCGCTGGGGTTGGGCAGCGGGTCGCGGCGGTGCTTGCGCGGCAGGTCGGCGACATAGGCCACCGCGCGCACCGGCAGCGCGGTATCGACGAACGCCTCGGTGACGAACGCCGGGTCGGCCGCCTCCGCCGCGGCGCGCGCCACCCGCTCCGGGCGCATGAAATGCGCCGCCGGCATGTCCGGCACGCCATGCCGCAGCAGGGTGCGGCCGACATCGTTCAGGCGCTCGGCCGGCACGCTGCGCGGCGCGTCCCAGAAGGACTGGAAGTTGGCGGCCATCTCGCGCGCCTCGGGCCCGGCCACCACCACGTCGCGGTCGCGGAAGTTGTACTCGCGGTCCCAGTCGTAATAGTCGTCCTGGTAGTTGCGGCCGCCGACCACGCCGACCACCCCGTCCACCACCAGCAGCTTGTTGTGCATGCGCTGATTGAAGCGGCGGAAGCAGCACAGCACGCTGCCGGCGTAATCGAAGTAGTTGAGCTTGGCCTTGCCGAACGTGGGGTTGTAGATGCGCAGCTCGAAGTTGGCGTGCGCGCCGGACAGCGCGGCGAGCATCTGCACGTCCGATATGGCCGAGAGCTGGTCGATCAGCACCCGCACCCGGACCCCGCGGCGGGCGGCGTCCAGCAGCGCGTCGATGATCATGCGCGCGCTGTCGTCGGTATCGAAGATATAGGTCTGCAGGTCGATGCTGCGGGCGGCGCTGTGGATCAGGTTGAGCCGCGCCACCAGCGACAACTCGCCCTCGTCGAGGATCGTGGCGTAGTGCCGCGGCGCGCCGGCGGCCGCCGAATCGGCCATGGCCTGGGCGCCAAGCGCGCGCAGCGGCGAATCCAGCGCGCAGCGATCGGCGCGGTCGCAGTCCAGCGCGGTGGGGCGAGCGGACACGGCGATGCCCTGCGCACGGTCGCGCTGCTGCGGCGACAGCGACGCGCAGCCGCCGGCCAGCACGGCCGCGCCGAGCAGCACCAGTCGCAGCAGCAGGTTCACGGCCGGGAAGCGCCCAGCAGGCGCGTACGCAATATGAAGGTCACACGGTCACCGATGGCAAACTGCCAGCTGTCCATGCCGTAACGACCGCGCTGCACGGTACCCCGGCTTACCAGGTCGCAATCATAGCCCGGGCGGGCGCATTCCGGCGCCTCCAGGCGCAGCACCTCGCGCCGGCTGACACCACGGATGGTCAGCCGCCCCTGCACGCTGCCGCCGCGCTCGACGATGTCCGGTTCGTAGGGATCGGACTCGAACTCGACCAGCGGGTGCCGCTGCGCGTCGAAGAATTCCTCGCCGCGCATCCAGCCGGTGTAGCGCGGCTTGCCGGGAATCTCGACGTACTGGGTGAACATGCGCAGGCGCACCTGGTGGCGGCCGTCGGGCAGCACCGTGATCCAGCCATCGAAACGCGGGAACTGGCCCTCGATCCGCTGCCCGAAGCGGGTGCGGATCTCGAAGCCGAAGCGCGAGTGGTCGGTATCGAACTGCAGCGGCTGCGCGGCGGCCGCCGTGCCCGTCGCCGCCAGCCAGCTCAGCAGCAGTCCGCAACGCACCCACCGCATGTGTTCAGTCCCTGTCCACGGCCCCGGGCCAGCGTGCGGCCATGCACGCACGCCCAGCCGGCTTCCGGCCTGTGCCGCCGGGCACGCAGCGTGCCCAGGCGCGGGGGCTGCACCGGTACGGACGACGGAACCGGATCATCGGCTCACGGCCACCAGAATGCGGCCAGACGGGCGATGCCCGGCTCGATGGCCGCGGCCATCGGCAGCGACAGCACCGCCACCGACGCGGTGGGCATGCCGCGGTAGTCGCCGGACTGGCCGCTGTGCATCAGCGCCACCAGCCGCTCCAGGCCGGGGTTGTGGCCGACCAGCAGCAGGCGTTCGACCTCGCGGTGCTCGTCCACCAGCCCGGCCAGGGTGCCGGGGGTGGCGTCGTAGATCCGCTCCTCCAGGCGCTGCTCGACGTAGCCGGTCAGCGACAGCACCGCCTCCAGCGTCTCGCGCGCGCGCCGTGCCGGCGAGCACAGCACCCGGTCCGGCACCAGCCGCTGCTCCAGCAGCCAGCGACCGGCCGCCTCGGCCTCGGCCAGGCCATGCGGGGAAAGCGGGCGGTCGATATCGGCCAGGCCGTTGTCGGCCGGCTCGGCATGGGCATGTCGCAGCAGGATCAGTTCACGCATGAGGGTTCATTAGCTCCGGGTCAGACCTTGTTCAACCATTGCAGAAGCGGCTCCCAGTCCTGCTGGTGCTCGCGGACCTGGGCGGAGTGATAGTCGAACAGGCTGCGGCCCAGGCCGACCATGACCACGTAGCTCTGGCTGTCGCGCAGCTGCGCGACCACCTCGTAGGGCCATTGCGCCAGCATCTGCCGCGCCTGCTGCGAGGTCTGCGTCCACGGCTTGGTGCGGTTGAGCACCAAGCCCACCGGCAGCGCGCGCGAGTGCACGCGCTTGACCCTGGCCAGACTGTTCAGGAACCCGACGATGGCCTCGATGTCCAGCGCCGACGGCAACACCGGCACCACCACCGCGTCGGCCACGTCCAGGAAATGTTCGAGATCGTCCGCGAGCGCACCGGCCGGGGCATCGATGATCACCTCTTCGGCGCCATCGGGAATGTGTTTCTGCCAGCCCTTCCTGCGCTGGACGTCCACCGGCAGCACGGCACTGTCCAGGCCGGCGCGGCGCTCCGCCCAGCGCGTGCTGGAGCCCTGCGGGTCGGCATCGGCGATCACCGTCGCCCTGCCCTGCAGCGCCGCATGCGCGGCCAGGTGCGTGGCGATGGTGCTCTTGCCCACCCCGCCCTTGGAACCGGCCACCAGGATCGTCTTCATGCACGCCTCGTTTTGCGCGGGACTGCCCGCAGCGTACACCGGCGCGCGACGGCCGCGGTAGTCGGCGCGTGAGGACACCCCTGCCGGGGCGGGAGGCTTTGCTATCGTGGCGGCCCACACCGGAGCCACCATGAGCGAACTGCAGGACCTGACCGCGCTGATCCGCGCCAATACCCCGCTGATCGTCATCGAGACCGCGGACGAGGCCCGCGTGGTGGACCTGTTCCGGCAGGCGCTGATGCACGTGTGGCGGGCGCTGTACCGCTGGTCGATCACCGAAGGCCTGCGCCGCATCGACATGGACCGCGAGGACGACGCCGTCGGGCCGCCCGACGCCAGCTCGGCGCTGCGGATGATCCAGGAGGCGGAGCAGCGCGGCATCTACCTGCTGCTCGATTTCCACCCGTACCTGGGCTATGCCAGCCACCAGCGCCTGCTGCGCGACATCGTGCAGCGCCGGCACAGCCAGCCGCACGTTCTGGTGCTGGTCGGCGCCAAGGTCGAACTGCCGGCCGAACTGGAAGCGCTGGCCACCCGCTTCAATCCGCGCCTGCCCGACGCCAACGCGCTGCTGAAGATGCTGCGCGAGGAAGCGGCCGCCTACGCCGGCGACAACGGCGGCCGCCGCGTGGAAGTGGACCAGGACGCGGTGCGGCAGATCCTGCGCAACCTGCAGGGGCTGAGCCTGCCCGACGCACGCCGCATCGCCCGCCAGCTGATCTACGCCGACGGCGCACTGCGCGCCGACGACCTGCCGCAACTGGCCAGGCTGAAGTTCGAACTGCTCAACCGCAGCGGCCACCTGCACTACGAATACGACAGCGCGCGCTTCGGCGACGTGGCCGGCGCCACCCGGCTCAAGCGCTGGATCGAACAGCGCAGGGCGGTGTTCGTGGCCGGCGACGCGCCGCCCGGGCTGGACCCGCCGCGCGGCATGCTGTTGCTGGGCGTGCAGGGCTGCGGCAAGTCGATGCTGGCCAAGGCCACCGCCGCCGGCTTCGGCGTGCCGCTGCTGCGGCTGGATTTCGCCACGCTGTACAACAAGTACCACGGCGAGACCGAGAAGAACCTGCGCGATGCGCTGGCCTCGGCCGAGCAACTGGCGCCGTGCGTGCTGTGGATCGACGAGGTCGAAAAGGGCCTGGCCAGCAGCGGCGAGGACGGCGGCGTCTCGCGCCGGGTGCTCGGCTACCTGCTGACCTGGATGGCCGAGCGCAAGGCGCCGGTGTTCATCGTCGCCACCGCCAACCAGGTGCACGAGCTGCCGGCCGAACTGCTGCGCAAGGGCCGCTTCGACGAGATCTTCTTCGTCGACCTGCCCACGCCCGACACCCGGGTGGAGCTGCTGCGCCTGCACCTGGGCAAGCGCGGACTCGACGTCGGGAGCTTCGCCCTGCCCGCGCTGGCCGCCGCCGCCGAGGGCTTTTCCGGCGCCGAGATCGAACAGGCGGTGGTCGCCGGCCTGTATGCGGCGCATGCCGAACGCAGGCCGCTGGACACCGACCTGCTGATGGCCGAGATCCGCAGCACGCGACCGCTGTCGGTGCTGATGGCCGAGCAGGTGCAGGCGTTGCGCGACTGGGCACGCGGGCGCACGGTTCCAGCGGAGTAAAGGCGGCCGTGCTCAGCGCGGCGGCGACCAGGGCACCGATTGGGCCTGGTCCAGATACCTCACGCGCGTGGCGCGACCATGCTGCAGCAGCAACGCCTCGCGCGCCGACGGCAGCAGCACGCCGGTGGCGTGGGTGGTATTGGCGCGGTAGAGCCAGGCCACGCCACCGCGCACATCCAGCAGTTCGATCTTGCCCTCCATACGCGCGTTGCCACCGGCGACGCCGGCCAGTACCAGCCAGTCCTCGCCACGGGTGAAGCCGGCCTGGTGCACGCCGACCAGCGAACTGGAATAGACATGTTCGCGCTGCCAGCCGGCCAGGTTCCAGCGCACGGTCTCGTGCTGCAGGCCGCGGTACAGCGGCGGCACATCGTGCTGCAGCACCTTCGCCCGCGCGGGTGAGCGCTGCACCGTCACCAGCCGGGTGCCCTTGTCGAGCAGCATCACCGCCAGCATGTCGTTGCGTGGCCCCCGGCCGGAAGGGGCGTGGCGATCCATGATCTCCAGCCGCGGGATGGCCGCGTCGCGCAGCAGGCGCAACAGCAGTACCACGCCCTTGTCGGTGCCGGCGACGATCAGGCCCGAGGCCTCGTCCCAGTCCAGGCAGGTCACGCCGCCGTCGCCCGGCAGCCGTAACGGCGCACCGGCCAGCGCGCGCCGGGCATGGTCATAGAGGTACAGCTCGTCGCCGCTGGCCAGCAGGTACAGGCCGCGCAGCGGCGTGGCCGAGGTCGCGCCGGGCTTCCAGTGCCCTTCGCGGAAGGCATGCAGCAGTTCGCCGCTGCGGGCGTCCCAGACCTTCGGTCCGTTCTCGTGCTGGACAATGTCGCCGGCTTCGACGTTGCCGCTGCTGGAGCGGCTGATCACGATCCCGTCGGCAGGACCGAAAGTGATGTCCTGGGTACGCAGTTCATGGGCCTGCAGCGCGATGCGCGCATCCTTCCTGCGCGCGTCCCACAGTTCCAGCCGCCCCGACGCGCGGCCGACCGCCAACAGCCCCATCTGCGGCGAATACGCCGCCGACCATGCGTCATCGTCCAGCCCGCGGTTGGCGTCCACGAACGACTGGGTGAATTCCGGCCGGATGTCCGCCACGTAGGCCGCCAGCAGGACCGGCAGGAACCACAACGCCATCGTGTATCTCATCGCCCCACTCCCTGGTCGATCCAACCACCCTCGCTCCGGCCCCTGGGCCTCCTGCAATGGCAGGGACGCCGGGCCATTCGAGGGACGGGGAGCGGGGCGACATCGCGCCGGCGCCGCGTACCCTCCCGGCCTGGCTCAGGGCCAGGCCGGCGGATTGGCGGCCCAGGCCTGCTGCACCTCGGCCAGGCGCGCCCGTTCCTCGTCCTTCCATGCCGGCAGCAGCTGCGCCAAGCGCGACGGGTCGTTCCACAGCTGCGGCTCGGTACGTACCGCCGCTGCATACCACTGCACGGCTTCGTCGCGGCGTCCCAGCGTCCACAGCGCCAGCGCCAGCGTCGGCGGCACCCAGGCACCGTTGCCGCGCGCGGCCTGGGCGGCGGCGCTCCACTGCTGCAGCGCCCCTTCGGCGTTGCCGTGGCGATACAGGCTCCAGCCCTGGTTCCAGCGGATCCCCCGGGCCTGCGAGGAGTTCTCCGAGACGGCGGCCAGGGCTTCCTGGTAGAGCTTGTCGCCCAGTTCCACGCGGCTCTCGGCGTAGGCGATGGTGGCCAGCTGCACCGTGGCTTCCACGCCCTTGCGGCCGCGCTCGCGCAGCTTCATCAGCTGCTCCACCAGGTCCGGCTGCTCCGGCGGCAGCGCCTGCACCGGCCGCGCGGCGACGTCGTCATCGAAATAGAACTCGGCGATTTTCGGCAACCCCTGTGCCCACGCCGTCGAACAGAACAGGCCGGCCAGCAGCATCAGGCCACCGGCCACGCCCCTTATCACCTGCATGTTTCAATCCCCATCATTCATGTTCCAGCAAGGTCCGATCCTAACCGCTCGGCGGGCGCTCCGCGACCCCGGGCCCGCGCCCCGGTGCGGCCGTGGACGCGCCGCAGGGGTACGGCCCGGGTGCCCGGCAGGGCGCCAAAACCCGCGCTGTTACAATCGCCGGCCGCGTGCGCGCCGCCCTGGCGCGGCAGCCGACGCCAGCCGTTCCTGCAATGGGCCAGCCATGACCAGTACCGCCGAACTCACCTCCCCCGCCTCCGCCAACACGCCGCTGACCGGGGTGCGCGACCGCGATTACACGCTCGAGCACAAGTACACCCGCACCGACGGGCGCATCTACCTGAGCGGCGTGCAGGCGCTGGTGCGGCTGCCGCTGATGCAGCAGCAGCGCGACACCGCGGCGGGACTGAACACCGGCGGCTTCGTCAGCGGCTACCGCGGCTCGCCGCTGGGCGGCTTCGACCTGGAGCTGTGGCGCGCGCGCCGGCACCTGGACGCGGCGAAGGTGAAGTTCGTACCCGGGCTCAACGAGGACCTGGGCGCCACCATGGTCTGGGGTACCCAGCAGGCCAATCTGTTCCCCGGCGCCAACGTCGATGGCGTGTTCGGCATGTGGTACGGCAAGGGGCCGGGCGTGGACCGCTGCGGCGACGTGTTCAAGCACGCCAACGCCGCCGGCACTTCCCGGCACGGCGGCGTGCTGGCGCTGGCCGCCGACGACCATGCCTGCCGCAGCTCGACCCTGCCGCACGGCAGCGAGGACGAATTCGTCAGCGCGATGATGCCGGTGCTCAACCCGGCCGGGGTGCAGGACATCCTCGACCTGGGCCTGGTCGGTTGGGCGATGAGCCGCTACACCGGGCGCTGGATCGGCTTCAAGACCATCGCCGAGACGGTGGAATCCTCGGCCTCGGTGGACGTCGACCCGTTCGCGCGCCGCATCGTGCTGCCGGAAGACTTCGAGATGCCGCCGGCCGGGCTCAACATCCGCTGGCCGGACCCGCCGCTGGAGCAGGAAATGCGCCTGCACCGCTACGCGGTGAAGGCCGCGCAGGCCTTCGCCCGCGCCAACGGCATCGACAGGGTGGTGATGGATTCGCCGCGCGCGCGGCTGGGCATCGTCACCACCGGCAAGAGCTACCTGGACGTGCTGCAGGCGCTGGAGTACCTGGGCCTGGACGAGAAGGCCTGCGCCGACATCGGCATCCGCGTCTACAAGGTCGGCATGACCTGGCCGCTGGAACCGCAGGGCATCGCCGCGTTCGCGCGCGGGCTCGAAGACATCGTCGTGGTGGAGGAGAAGAAGGCCTTCATCGAGCGGCAGATGAAGGAGTACTTCTACAACTGGCCCGCCGCCTGGGGTGCGCGCCCGTCCATCGTCGGCAAGTACGACGAACAGGGCGAGTGGATCCTGCCGTCCACCGGCGAACTCACCCCGGCGACCATCGCCGGCGTCATCGGCCGCCGCATCCAGCGTTTCTTCAACACCGAATCGATCGAACAGCGGCTGCGCTGGATGGACGAGAAGGAAGCGGAGATGGCGTTGCCGCGGGCGCAGTTCCCGCGCGTTCCGCACTACTGCTCCGGCTGTCCGCACAACACCTCCACCAACGTGCCGGAAGGCTCGCGGGCGATGGCCGGCATCGGCTGCCACTACATGGTGACGTGGATGGACCGCGACACCGACACCTTCACCCACATGGGCGGCGAAGGCGTCACCTGGGCCGGGCAGGCGGCGTTCACCGACACCCCGCACGTGTTCCAGAACCTGGGCGACGGCACCTATTTCCACAGCGGCTCGCTGGCGATCCGCCAGGCGATCGCCGCCGGCGTCAACATCACCTACAAGATCCTCTACAACGACGCGGTGGCGATGACCGGCGGGCAGCCGGTGGACGGCACCCTCAGCGTGCCGCAGATCGCCCAGCAGATGCGCGCCGAGGGCGTGCACACCATCGTGCTGCTGTCCGACGACATCGCCAGGTGGAAGCTGCGCCGGCACGAGTTCCCGCACGACGTCGAGTTCCATGACCGCGCCGAACTGGACGCGGTGCAGAAGCACCTGCGCACGGTGAAGGGCACCAGCATCCTGATCTACGAACAGACCTGCGCCACCGAGAAGCGCCGCCGCCGCAAGCGCGGCAAGCTGGTCGATCCGCCCAAGCGCACGATGATCAACTCGCTGGTCTGCGAGGGCTGCGGCGACTGCGGCCAGAAGAGCTTCTGCGTGTCGGTGCTGCCGAAGGAAACCGAGTTCGGGCGCAAGCGCGACATCGACCAGTCCAACTGCAACAAGGATTTCTCCTGCACCACCGGCTTCTGCCCGAGCTTCGTCACCATCCATGGCGGCCAGCTGCGCAAGGGCAGGAAGAGCGGTGCGGCCAGCCTGCTCGACAACCTGCCCGAGCCGGTGTTCCGCAGCGACCTGTCGCAGCCGTGGAACATCCTGATCACCGGTGTCGGCGGCACCGGGGTGGTCACCATCGGCGCGCTGCTGGGCGTGGCCGGGCACCTGGAGGGCAAGGGCGCGACCGTGCTCGACCAGACCGGCCTGGCGCAGAAGGGCGGCGCGGTCACCACCCACATCCGCATCGCCCGCGCGCCGGCGGACATCCACGCCGTGCGCATCGCCGCCGGCGAGGCCGACCTGGTGCTGGGCTGCGACATGGTGGTGGTCAACGACTACTGGGCGCTGTCCAAGGTGCGCGGCGAACGCTCGCAGGTGGTGCTCAACACCTACGAAGCGATGCCCGGCACCTTCACCACCCACCCGGACATGCAGTTCCCGGCCGCCGACATCATCGCCGGGGTGAAGGTGGCGCTGGGCGGACGCGACCCGATCCTGCTCGACGCCACCCAGCTGGCCACCGCGCTGCTGGGCGACGCCATCGCCTCGAACCTGTTCATCCTCGGCTTCGCCTGGCAGCAGGGGCTGGTGCCGCTGTCGCTGGAAGCGCTGATGCGCGCGATCGAACTCAACGGCGCCGCCATCGAGATGAACCAGCGCGCCTTCGCCTGGGGCCGCCTGGCCGCGATCGACCCGCAGGCGGTGCAGCAGGCCGCCGGGCTGGTACGCAACGCACCCACCGAAGCCGAGCGCACCCCGGGCACGCTGCGCGAGCTGCCGCCGGGCGAGTGGGAAGGCAGCGAGGCCGGCGCGCCGTCGGCGCCGCGCAACCCGGGCAACGAGCCGGAAGTCCGCGGCCTGCCCGCCAGCGACCCGCACCCCGGCGACGCCCCGTTCGCGACCCTGGACGACACCCGCCTGTCGCGCTCGCTGGATGAACTGATCGCGCGCCGCAGCGGGTTCCTCGTCGATTACCAGGATGCGGCCTACGCCAACCGCTACCGCCAGCTGGTGGACGCGGTGCGCCAGGCCGAGCAGCGCGTGGCGCCGGGCAGCACCGCGCTGACCGAGGCGGTGGCGCGCTACTTCTTCAAGCTGATGGCCTACAAGGACGAATACGAGGTGGCCCGCCTGTACACCGGCGGCGATTTCCTCAAGCGCGTGGCACAGCAGTTCGAGGGCGACTACCAGGTGCGTTTCCACCTGGCACCGCCGCTGCTGGCCAAGCGCGACGAGCACGGCCGCCTGCAGAAGAAGGAATACGGGCCGTGGATGTTCAAGGCCTTCGGCCTGCTGGCCAAGCTGAAATTCCTGCGCGGCGGCCGCTTCGACGTCTTCGGCCATACCGCCGAGCGCCGCGGCGAACGCCAGCTGATCGCCGATTACGAGCAGACCCTGCACGAACTGCTGGGTTCGCTGGACGCGCGCCGGCTGGCGCTGGCGGTGGAGATCGCCAGCATTCCCGAGCACATCCGCGGCTACGGCCACGTCAAGGAAGCGCACCTGCACGAAGCCAAGGCACGCGAAGCGGCGCTGCTGGCGACGTGGCGCAACCCGAAGGCGCTGCATATCGTGCAGGCGGCTTGACCGCGCAAGGCAACCCAGACCTTGCGGTTGCGTTATGCAATCTATGGGTTGCATAACGCAAATGAAACCTATCGCTTGCCTTCCGCGCAGGCAAGGCATATGTTGCCCCCACCGTTCGTCCTCGGGGCGCCTGCCATGACCGACAAACGCCACGCCATCCGTGCCGCCCATCAGCTGGGCCCGTTGATGCGCGCATTCCGCAGGCAGGCCGGGCTCAGCCAGGCCCAGTTGGGCGAGCGCCTCGGTATTTCCCGGCAAGCCATCACCGCGCTGGAGCGCGAGCCCGAGGCGGCCACCTTCGAGCGGCTGATGCGGGTATGGGCCGAGCTCGGTGTGGAGGTCTCGCTGCAACCACGCGGGCAGGAAACGCCAGACACCGGCCTGGAGTGGTGAGCCATGGGCGAACTGCGGGTCTGGATGAACGGCCTGGAAGTCGCTTCGTGGCAGGAGGGCGCACGCACCGGGGCACGGCTCACCTATCTCCCCACGTGGCTCGAATCCGAACAGCCGCGCCCGTTGTCGCTGTCGTTGCCGCTGCTGCCGGCCGGTGAAAGCCACCATGGCCCGCGGGTCACGGACTACTTCGACAACCTGCTGCCCGACAACAG
Organism: Stenotrophomonas acidaminiphila; assembly: GCA_002951995.1. NCBI lineage: Bacteria > Pseudomonadati > Pseudomonadota > Gammaproteobacteria > Lysobacterales > Lysobacteraceae > Stenotrophomonas > Stenotrophomonas acidaminiphila. The sequence continues at coordinate 130,469 of CP019797.1, read as the reverse complement.
CGCCATCCGCAACCGCATCCGCGACCGCTTCGGCATCCGCTCATCCGGCACGTTCGACCTGCTGCAGGAAATCGGCCGCGACTGCGTGGGCGCCGTGCAGCTGCTTCCTCCCGGCGTGGTGCCGGAAGACATCCACCGTATCGATTGCACGCCGTTGAGCGATGCCCAGGTGGCGGACCGTCTGCAGGCGGTCACCAGCGGCGTGCTGCCGGGCCGGCACGTGGATGACGAGTTCCGCATCTCCATTGCCGGCGCGCAGGAAAAGACCGCCTTCCTGCACCATCACGACCGCTGGTGCGTTCCCACCGGCAGCACGCCCAGCACGCACATCTTCAAGTTACCGATGGGGCTGGTCGGCAACATGCGGGCCGACATGCACGCATCGGTGGAGAACGAGTGGCTGTGCATGCAGCTGCTGGCGGCGTTCGGCATGCCTGTCGCCACCACCTCGATCGGCCGGTTCGGCGACCAGCGCGCCTTGATCGTGGAGCGCTTCGACCGCCGGCTTGCCCGCAACGGCCGCGGGTGGCTGCGGTTGCCGCAGGAGGACATGTGCCAGGCCTTCGGCCTGCCCTCCTCGCGCAAGTACGAAAGCGACGGCGGCCCGGGCATCGTGCCGATCATGGAACTGCTGCGCCAATCGGAACAGCCGCAGGACCGTGCCACCTTCTTCAAGACCCAGCTGCTGTTCTGGATGCTGGCCGCCACCGACGGGCACGCCAAGAATTTCAGTCTCCACATCGAGGCGGCGGGACGCTTCCGGCTGACGCCGATCTACGACGTCATCTCGACGTATCCGATCTTCGGCAACGGGCCGAACCATCTTTCCCCGCACAAGGCGGCGCTGGCAATGGCGGTGAGCGGCCGGAACCGGCATCGCCAGCTCCTGCACATCCGTCGCAGGGACTGGAACCAGACCGCACGTGTCTGTGGTGTCGCCAACGGCGCCGAACCGTGGATCGGTGACCTGCTGGAGCGCGTCGAGCCGGCCATCCAGACGGTTCAGGCAACGCTGCCGGCCGACTTCCCGGATCGGGTCGCCACCCCGGTCTTCGAGGGCCTGCGCCACGCCGCCGCGCGCCTGGCGCAGATGGCCCCGGACGACTGACCGCGGCGCGCAGCGCTTCGGCGCGCGCGCCGCGCAACCGGGCCAACGCCATCAACGCCGCGGCGCAAGAATCTTCGTCAGCAGGTCGATGCGGCCGGCGATGCGGCGCAGGTGCGGGTAGCGCAGGCCGTCGCGGTAGTCGATGCGCACCGTGCGGAAGCTGTCGGCCTGGCGCACGATCAGTTCGAGCGGGGTGCCGCCCTTCGCATCACTCACCGCCTGCTTCAAGCGCGCGCCGGTGTAGGCCAGGCCGTTGACCGCCACCACGGTGGCGTCTTTCGCCAGCCCGGCCTTGAATGCCGGGCTGTCCCAGCCCACCCATTGCAGCACGCCGTCGCTGCCGGCCTTCAGCCCCAGCGAGTACTGCAGGTCAACCAGGCCACCGGCCTCGCCGTCGGCGATCACCGGGTTCGCGGTCTCGCTGTAGTACAGCTCCCAGCCCGCGGCTTCCAGGCCGTCCGGCGCGCTGCCGTCACGCGCCTCCAGGCGCTGGCCGATGAAGGCGTCCCACGCGCCGGGCTGCAGCGCTTCCAGCGCCTGCATCACATCGCTGCGGTCGTACAGGCGGATCTCGCCCTGCGCACCGCCCTGGTGGAAGCGGCGGGCGAAGTCGTCCAGCGCCACCCTGCCCTTGGACAGGGTGCGCAGACGCGCGTCCACGCCCAGCCACAGCAGCGTGCTCTCGTTGTAGAACTCGAAGGCGCGCTGCCAGTCGGCCCATGCCTGCGGCCTGGAATTGAAATCGAGGATGCCCTGGTGGACGGTGTCGTGCAGGTCGCGCCACTGCCGCCCGGGCTGGGTGGCGTAGTTGGCCTGCAACTGCGCCAGCATCGCCATGGCGTAGTCCGGCGCCCACAGGCCCGAACGCGCGGCCAGCACCACCGCCCAGTACTGGGTCTGGCCTTCGTACATCCACAGCTCGTCGTTGTGCATGGGCGCGTTGTAGTGCGGCACCCAGGTCGGGCGCGGCCGCCACGCCTTGCCGATCCACGCATGCGCGTATTCGTGCGGCAGCAGGTCGTTGTCGGTGTAGGGACGCTCGCCGCGCAGGTAGCCGTCGTGCATGCCGTTCTCGCTGGACTGCGCATGCTCCAGGCCGATGCCGCTGAACACGTCCGACACCGCCAGCAGGAAGTCGTAGCGCGTGTACGGGCGCGCGCCGAACACCTTGTCCGCTTCGTGCACCAGCGCGCGGTGCGCATCGAGCACCTTCGGCTCGGCCTGCAGTCCCTGCGGGTTCTCGGCGACCACGTCCAGCCACACCGGCCGGGCGGCCTTGTCGTCCAGCGCGAAGCGCCTGAACCAGCGCCCGGCAAATACCGGCGAATCGATCAGGGTCATCAGCGACACCGGCGCGTAATGCTCGACCGCGCCGTCGCGCCGGGCCACGTCCAGCGCGGTGCCGCTGCGCCAGCCCTCGGGCAGGCGCAGGGCCGGCTTGACCTGGATGCCGCGCGCATCGAAACCGGCCGGGTACAGCACCACGCGGTGCCACTGCAGGTCGAGCAGGTTGGGCGTCATCGCCACCCGGCCCTGGTCGGCGGCGGTGGGCGACAGGTACTGGAACTGGACGTCGAGCGCGTCCACGCCTTCCGGCACCTGCAGCCGGAAGGCGTACATGTCGCCGGAGTCGCGGGTCCACGGCAGCGGCTGGCCATTGCCGCGGATCACCAGCCCGGCCATCTGGTTGATCGGCCCGGTCGGCGCATGGTTGCCGGGTATCCACTGCGGGTACCACAGGGTCAACGGACCGGGCGACACCGGAATGCGCTGGCGCACGCGCTGGATGCGCCGTTCCAGGTCGCTGGCATCCACCTCCAGTTCGATCACGCCCGGGTAGCTTGCCTGCACCTGCATCGCCGCCTGCCGCGCCTGGCCGCCCTGCGCGTGCGCGCACGCCAGCGGCGCCAGCCCCAGCACCATCGCCAACCACCACTTGTGCGCGTACATCCGTTCCCCTGCCCCGTGTTGAAGTTTACGCATCCTAGCCGTTCCGCAGCGGTGCCTGCTGCCACACCAAGGTGCGGTTGTTGGCCGGCATCGCCGCGTCCTCGAGCAGCTGCAGCCCGTGCGCGCGCGCCAGCGCGTCGACCGCCTCGAAATCGCGGATGCCCGAACGCGGGTCGCGCGCCTTCAGCCAGCCGTCGAAGACGCGGTTGCTGTCGCTGCTGAAGCCGCCACCGTAGTTGAACGGCCCATAGGCGATGAACCGCGCGCCGGGCGCCATCAGCGCGGGCAACCCGGCGAACAGTGCCTGCACCTGCTCCCAGCCCATGATGTGCAGCGTGTTGGCGGTGAACACCGCATCGAAACCGGCCACGCCGGCGGCCACCGGCAGCGCCGGTGCCGGCTGCAGCCCGGCGCCGGCCACCGCCTGCAGTTCCAGCGCGGCCGGGGTATTGGCCAGCGCGGCCTCGTCCAGCCACAGGCCGATGCCGGGCAGGTGGTCGCGGTGGTCGCTGGCCTGCCAGCGCAGCCACGGCATGGCCGCGGCGAAATACACCGCGTGCTGGCCGCTGCCGCTGCCGATCTCCAGCACGTTGCGGGCCTCGCCCAGGTGGCGGCGCAGCACTGCGAGGATCGGCTCGCGGTTGCGGTCGCAGGACGCGGCATGGGGTTTGGCGGTCATCGCGGCAGCGGCGGGCAGGGGACCCGGGCGATTGTGCCGGAGCGCGCATCGACGCCGCGCATGACCATGGTCACTTGTGCGCGCACCGTGTCGCGGCCGAGATTCGGTGGTTACGCGCGGTGCGCCCGCATCGCATCACCCAGGGAGTCCCGCATGCAACGCCGCCAGTTCCTCGCGCTTTCCGGCCTCGGCCTCGCCGGCATGATGCTGCCCAATGCGCGCCTGATCGCCGCCGAGGAACTGCTCGCGCCGGCCGATGTGGCGCGCAAGAAGGCACTGGCCGACACTGTGCTGGCACTGGCGCGCAGGGGCGGCGCCAGTTACTGCGACGTGCGCATCGGCCGCTACCTCAACCAGGCCATCATCACCCGCGAGGACAAGGTCCAGAACGTCACCAACAGTGAGTCGGCGGGTGTCGGCATCCGGGTGATCGTCGACGGTGCCTGGGGCTTCGCCGCCAGCAACCAGTCCAGCGAACAGGGCGTGGCTGCGGCGGTGGCGCAGGCACTGGCGATTGCCCGCGCCAACGCGAAAATCCAGACCCGGCCGGTGCAGCTGGCGCCCACCCCCGGGGTGGGCGAGGTGCGCTGGCAGACGCCGATCCGCCGCAACGCGATGGCGGTGCCGGTCAAGGACAAGGTGGAGCTGCTGCTGGCGGTGAACGCCGCCGCGCTCAACGCCGGCGCCAGTTTCATCAACTCGCAGCTGTTCCTGGTCAACGAGCAGAAGTACTTCGCTTCCAGCGACGGCTCGTGGATCGACCAGGACGTGCACCGCATCTGGCTGCCGTTCACCGCCACCGCGATCGACAAGGCCAGCGGCAGGTTCCGCACCCGCAACGGGCTGTCGGCGCCGGCCGGGATGGGCTGGGAGTTCCTCGACGGCGACGCCACCGGCAAGTACCACCTGCCGGGCGGCGTGATCGGCTATGGCCACTCCTACGACCCGGTGGAGGACGCCATCGCCGCGGCCAGGCAGGCGCGCCAGAAGCTGACCGCGCCGTCGGTGAAGCCGGGCAAGTACGACCTGGTGCTGGACCCGTCCAACCTGTTCCTGACCATCCATGAGAACGTCGGCCACCCGCTGGAGCTGGACCGCGTGCTCGGCTACGAAGCCAACTACGCCGGCACCAGCTTCGCCACCCTGGACAAGCGCGAGGCCGGCTTCCGCTGGGGCAGCGACATCGTCAACTTCACCGCCGACAAGACCGAGCCCTACAGCCTGGGCGCGGTGGGCTACGACGACGAGGGCGTGAAGTGCCGGCGCTGGGACCTGGTGAAGGACGGCATCCTGGTCAACTACCAGGCCACCCGCGACGAGGTGCATATCCTTGGCGAGAACGCCTCGCACGGCTGCAGCTATGCCGATTCGTGGAAGAGCGTGCAGTTCCAGCGCATGGCCAATGTCTCGCTGGCGCCGGGCAAGGTGCCGCTGACCCCGGCGCAGATGGTCAAGGACGTGGAGAACGGCATCTACATCCACGGCCGTGGCTCCTATTCCATCGACCAGCAGCGCTACAACGCGCAGTTCGGCGGCCAGCTCTGCTACCAGATCCGCAACGGCGAGATCACCGGCATGGTCGAGGATGCGGCCTACCAGATCCGCACGCCGGAGTTCTGGAACGCCTGCTCGGCGATCTGCGATGCGCGCGATTTCCGCCTCGGCGGCTCGTTCTTCGACGGCAAGGGCCAGCCGGGCCAGGTCTCGGCGGTATCGCACGGTTCGGCGACGACCCGCTTCGACGGCATCAACATCATCAATACCGCGCGCAGCCTGGGCTGAGCCCCGGCGCGCTGGCTTGCGGGGGCCCGGGGGCGGCGGCCACAGCGGTGAAGGCGGTACTGGTTCCTATGTCTAAAGTCACTACCGCGGCCAGCCGCGTCCCGCAAGAATCAAACGGTTCGCAGAGCACCGCGGAGCCACTGTCGTTCGTTGCCGTACCGCAACCGGAGAACTGCCTTGCAAAGACGTGACTTCCTCGCCCTGACCGGGCTCACCGCCGGCGGCCTGCTGGTGCCGTCGTTCTTCGGCAAGGCGATCGCCGCCGAACAACTGCTCACCGCGATCGACCCGGCGTTGAAGAAGCGCCTGGCCGACGATGCCATGAACGCGGCGCGCGCCGCCGGCGCCAGCTACTGCGACGTGCGCATCGGCCGCTACCTGCGCCAGTTCGTGATCACCCGCGAGGACAAGGTGCAGAACGTGGTCAACACCGAATCCACCGGCGCCGGCATCCGCGTGATCGCCAACGGCGCCTGGGGTTTCGCCGCGACCAACGACCTAAGCCCGGCCGGCGTGGTCAAGGCCGCGCAGCAGGCCGCCGCCATCGCCAAGGCCAACGCCCGGGTACAGACCGCGCCGGTGCAGTTCGCCAAGGCGCCGGGCTTCGGCGAGGTGAGCTGGCGCACGCCGATCCGCAAGAACGCGATGGAAGTGCCGATCAAGGACAAGGCCGACCTGCTGCTGGGGGTCAACGCCGCCGCGCTTGCCGCCGGCGCCAGCTTCGTCAACTCGATGCTGTTCCTGGTCAACGAACAGAAGTACTTCGCCTCCACCGACGGCTCCTACATCGACCAGGACGTGCACCGCATCTGGGCGCCGATGTCGGTGACCGCCATCGACAAGTCCACCGGCAAGTTCCGCACCCGCGACGGCCTGTCCTCGCCGATGGGCATGGGCTTCGAGTACCTGGACGGCGACGCCGGCCAGAAGTTCGTGTCGCCCAACGGCGTGGTCAACTACGGGCTGTCCTACGACATGCGCGAAGACGCGGTCGCGGCCGCCCGCCAGGCGCAGGAGAAGCTCAAGGCGCCGTCGGTCAAGCCGGGCAAGTACGACCTGGTGCTGGACCCGTCGCACACCTGGCTGACCATCCACGAGTCGGTCGGCCACCCGCTGGAACTGGACCGCGTGCTCGGCTACGAGGCCAACTACGCCGGCACCAGCTTCGCCACCCTGGACAAGCGCGAACAGCATTTCCAGTACGGCAGCGACAAGGTCGACATCTTCGCCGACAAGACCCAGCCCGGCAGCCTCGGCGCGGTCGGTTACGACGACGAAGGCGTGAAGTGCAAGAAGTGGGACCTGATCCGCGAGGGCAAGCTGGTCGACTACCAGACCATCCGCGACCAGGCGCACATCCTCGGCAAGACCGAGTCCGACGGCTGCTGCTACGCCGATTCGTGGTCGAGCGTGCAGTTCCAGCGCATGGCCAACGTGTCGCTGGCGCCGGGCAAGACGCCGCTGAGCGTGGCCGACCTGATCAAGGACGTGGAGAACGGCATCTACATCATCGGCGACGGCTCGTTCTCGATCGACCAGCAGCGCTACAACGCGCAGTTCGGTGGCCAGCTGTTCTACGAGATCAAGAACGGCCAGATCACCCGCATGTTGGAGGACGTGGCCTACCAGATCCGCACGCCGGAGTTCTGGAACGCCTGCAGCGCGGTGGCCGACGAGCGCGACTACCGCCTGGGCGGTTCGTTCTTCGACGGCAAGGGCCAGCCGGGACAGGTCTCGGCGGTGTCGCACGGCTCGTCCACCGCCCGTTTCGACGGCATCAACGTCATCAATACCGCGCGCAGCCTCGGCTGACCGTCCAAGGAGTTCCTGAGCAATGAGCATCTTCACCGAACAGCAGGCCAAGGCCATCCTGGACAAGGTCATCGCGCTGTCCAAGGCCGACGAATGCACCGCGACCCTGGCCGGCTCCATCGACGGCAACATCCGCTTCGCGCTGAACAATGTCTCCACCAGCGGCATGGTCACCAACGCCGAGCTGGCCGTGCAGGTGGCCTTCGGCAAGCGCGTGGGCACCGCTTCGATCAATGAGTTCGACGACGCCTCGCTGGAGCGCGTGGTGCGCCGCGCCGAGGACCTGGCGCGGCTGGCGCCGGAGAACCCGGAGTTCATGCCCATCATCGACAGGCAGGACTACAGGCCGAGCCCGACCTTCAGCGAGTCCACCGCCGCCATCGACCCGGAGTTCCGCGCCAGGGTTGCCGCCGATTCCATCGCGCCGTGCCGCGGCCACGGCCTGGTCGCCGCCGGCTTCCTCGAGGACAGCCGCGGCTTCGTCGCCATCGCCAACAGCAAGGGCAACTTCGGCTACCAGCGCACCACCTCGTTCGACTACACCTGCACGGTGCGCACCGAGGACGGCCGCGGCTCGGGCTGGGTCGGGCGCAACCTGAAGGACGCGGCCGACTTCCACGCCGACCAGGAGATCGAGATCGCCAAGCGCAAGGCGATCGAATCGGCCGAAGCCAAGGCGCTGGAACCGGGCAAGTACACGGTGATCCTGGAGCCGGCCGCGGCCGCCGGCCTGATCAGCTTCATGATGAACTTCTTCGACGCGCGTTCGGCCGACGAGGGCCGCAGCTTCCTGTCCAGGAAGGGCGGCGGCAACAAGCTCGGCGAGCAGGTCTACGACCCGCAGGTGAACATGTTCGCCGACCCGTGGCACCCGGACGCGCCGGTGCTGCCGTGGGACGGCGAAGGCATGCCGCGCGAGCGCATGGCGATCATCGAGAACGGCAAGGTCGCCAATCTGAACTACTCGCGCTACTGGGCGCAGAAGCAGGGCAAGACCGCCAACGCGCGGCCGGGCAACCTGCTGATGAGCGGCGGCAGCAAGTCGATCGCCGAGCTGGTCAAGGGCACGCAGAAGGGCATCCTGCTCACCCGCACCTGGTACATCCGCCTGGTCGACCCGCAGACCGTGCTGCTGACCGGCCTGACCCGCGACGGCACGTTCTACATCGAGAACGGCCAGATCAAGCACCCGGTGAAGAATTTCCGCTTCAACGAATCGCCGGTGATCATGCTCAACAACATCGACGAGCTGGGCAAGCCGGTGCGCGTGGCCGGCGACGAGTCCAGCTTCGTGATGATGATCCCGCCGATGCGGCTGCGCGATTTCACCTTCACCTCGCTGTCCGACGCGGTCTAGGCAGGCCCGCTTCGCGGGCCTTGCCCGCCCCCGGTCGCGCTGGCGCGAAACCGGGGGTCCCGCGCCCCGCTCCTGCCGGCTCCCCCGCGGCTGTCGCCGCGCCCCCCTTTACCCGGAAGGGGGGCCCTGTCCCGAGATGTTCCCGCCTTTGTCACCGTCCCGGCTAACGCGTGCGCAATTCCTCCACCTGCTGCTCGGCGGCGCGGTGGCGGCCACGTTGCCCGGCAGGGCGCGCGCGCAGGCCAGCCGCTACGATTTCTGGTTCACGCGGCTCAAGTACGACTCCGGCGACTGGGACGTGGACGCGCGCATGCCGTCCAACCTGATCACCTCGCTGATCGACTACACCACGCTGCGCGTCGACCCTGTCGAGCATGTCATCGCGCTGTCCGACCCGAAGATGCTGCGCGCGCCGTTCTGCTACCTGGCCGGGCACAAGCTGGTCGAGTTCAATCCGGACGAGCGCCGCAACTTCGAGCGCTACGTGCGCAACGGCGGCTTCGTGCTGGTGGACGACTGCAACCACGACATCGACGGCCTGTTCGCCACTTCGTTCGAGGCGCAGATGCGCGCCATCTTCGGTACCGGCGCGCTGGCCAAGCTGCCCAACAGCCACCCGCTGTACCGCAGCTTCTTCCGCTTTCCCGACGGCCCGCCGGCGACCACGTTCGAACTGAACGGCTGGGGCGACGACCTGGTGCACGACTACCTGAAGGGCATCGAGATCGACGGCCGCCTGGGCGTGCTCTACAGCAACAAGGACTACGGCTGCGAATGGGACTACGACTGGCGCAACAAACGCTTCCTGGCCGAAGACAACACCAAATTCGGCGTGAACATCGTGATGTACGCACTGACGCACTGACTCCATTGGTGACCGCATGAACACCCCCGTCCACGATCTCGACTCCCTGCTGCCCCGCCTGGGCGAACTGCGCGGCGCGCTGGCGCAGGCGGTGGTCGGCCAGCAGGAAGTGGTCGAGCAGCTGCTGATCGGCCTGCTCGCCGGCGGCCATTGCCTGCTCGAGGGCGCGCCCGGGCTGGGCAAGACGCTGCTGGTGCGCTCGCTCGGCCAGGCCCTGGAACTGCAGTTCCGGCGCGTGCAGTTCACCCCCGACCTGATGCCCAGCGACATCCTCGGCACCGAACTGCTGGAGGAAGACCACGGCACCGGCAAGCGTGCGTTCCGCTTCCAGCGCGGGCCGGTGTTCACCAACCTGCTGCTGGCCGACGAGCTCAACCGCACGCCGCCCAAGACCCAGGCCGCACTGCTGGAGGCGATGCAGGAGCACACCGTCAGTTACGCCGGCACCACCTACGCGTTGCCCGCGCCGTTCTTCGTGCTGGCCACCCAGAACCCGATCGAGCAGGCCGGCACCTATCCGCTGCCGGAAGCGCAGCTGGACCGCTTCCTGCTGCACGTGCGCGTGGATTACCCGAGCGAGGCCGAGGAGCGCGACATCCTGGCGCAGACCACCGGCCGCGGTGGCGGCGCGGTGCCCAAGGTGATGGATGCCGACGCGGTGCTGGCGCTGCAGTCGGCGGTGCGCGACGTGCATGTCGGCGCCGACCTGCTGACCTGGATCACCCGGCTGGTGCGCGCCAGCCGCCCGGGCGACGGCGCGCCGGCCGAAGTGAACAACTGGATCAAATGGGGCGCCGGCCCGCGCGCCGGGCAGTCGCTGGTGCTGGCGTCCAAGGCGCGCGCGCTGCTGCATGGGCGCTTCGCCGCCACCCGCGAGGACGTGCAGGCACTGGCCGCGCCGGTGATGCGCCACCGCCTGCTGCTGTCCTTCGCCGCCGAGGCCGAGCAGAAGAGCGCCGACGACGTGATCGCCGCGCTGCTGCGCGCGGTGCCGTTGTCCACCTGATCCGGACCGGCCCGAACCCCCGCCCGCACCCACCTTGGCCGCCACCGCGCCCCCGCTGATTCCCGCCGACGTGCGCAGCCGCCTGCGCGGCCTGCGGCTGCTGCCGCAACGGGCCAGCGGCAGCCGCGGTATCGGGGTGCACGCCAGCCGCAGCCGCGGCGCCGGGCTCGAGTTCGCGCAGTACCGTGCCTATGAGCCCGGCGACGAGCCGCGCCAGATCGACTGGAAGCTCTACGCGCGCTCGGACCGCTTTTTCGTGCGCGAATCCGAACGCGAAAGCCCGCTCACGGTATGGCTGCTGCTCGATACCAGCGCCTCGATGGCGCAGGCCGACCACGCACGCCGCGACTGGACCCGCCTGCAGGCCGCCTGCGCCCTGGCCGCGTGCGTGGCGCAACTGGCGCTGCAGCAGGGCGACGCCTTCGGCCTGATCGCCATCGGCGGCGACGGCGTGCGCCTGGTCCCGGCCGGCCATGGCCTGCGCCAGCGCGACCGGGTGCACCTGCAGCTGCATGCCCTGCGCGCGCAGGGCCGGTGGCCGGCGCACGCAACGCTGGCGCCGGTGTGGGAACGCATCGCCGGCAACGACCTGGTGGTGATGATCGGCGACGGCTTCGACGACACCGCCATCGCCCTGGCCGAACGCCTGGCCCGGGCCGGCCGCGATGTCGTGCACCTGCAGCTGCTGACCGCCGAGGAGCGCGACTTCCCGTTCCGCGACGGCCATCGTTTCCGCGACCCGGAAACCGGCGATGAACTGCTCGGCGACGGCGCCCTGCTGCGTGCCGGTTACCTGGCGCGCTTCGCCGAGGCGCGGCGCACGCTGGATGCACGGCTGCAGGCCGCGGGCATCCGCCATGACACCGGCTTCCTCGACGAGCCCATCGACGCCCCGCTGCAACGCCTGGCCGGTGGCCGCGGAGGCAGCGGCGCATGAGCCTGGTGTGGCTGTTCCCCGCGGGGCTGGTCGCACTGGCGGCGCTGCTGCTGCCGGTGCTGATCCACCTGGCGCGGCGCGACGAGCAGCGGCTGATCGATTTTGCCGCGCTGCGCTGGCTGTCGGCCAGGCCACGCCCGCGCCGGCGCATCCGCTTCGACGACTGGCCGCTGCTGCTGGTGCGGCTGCTGCTGCTTGCGCTGCTGGCGGTGCTGCTGGCGCGGCCGGCGCTGCAAGGTGTCGAGGACGATGCGCCGCGCGTCGCCGTGGCGCCCGGCGTGGACATCGCCGCCGCGCGCGGCGCGACGGGCAGCGGTGACGCGCGCTGGCTGTGGCTGTCGCCGGGCTTCCCCGCGGTCGATGCGGGCGCCGCGCCCCCGCCCGCGCAGCCGCTCGCCAGCCTGCTGCGCGAACTGGATGCGACGCTGCCGGCCGGCGCGCCGCTCGCCGTGGTCGTGCCGTCGGTGCTGGACGGACTGGACGCGCAGCTGCCGCGGTTGTCACGCGCGGTGCGCTGGCAGGTCGTCGCGGCCGCGCCGCCCGCCGCCGCAGCCACCGCCGCGCCGCCACCGCGCCTGCACATCCGCCATGACCCCGCCGGCGCCAGCGCCCTGCCGTGGCTGCGGGCCGTCGGCCAGGCATGGAACGCCGCCACGCCGGTGGACATCAACGGCGACGAGCAGCCCTTCGCCGACGACGCGGGCGTGCGCGTCTGGCTGTCGGCCAGACCGGTTCCCGCCGCCGTGCAGGCATGGGCGCGCGCGGGCGGCCGGTTGCTGGTCGATGCGCGCACGCCGGTGCCGGCCGACACCCAGCGCCTGCCGGTCTGGCACGACGACAGCGGCGCGCCGGTGATCGAACAGGTGGCCGGCGGCGGGGGACGCTGGCTGCGCTGGGCCGCGCCGCTGCAGCCGGCCACCCTGCCGGTGCTGCTGGACGCCGGGTTCCCGCAGCACCTGCGCGACGTGCTGCAGGCGCCGCCGGCACCGACGCGGGCGCTGGCCGCGGCCATGGCGCCGGGCCGCGGCGCGGCCGCCTGGCCGCAGCCGGCCTACGAACCCGTGCCGTGGCTGGCCGCCGCCATCGCCCTGCTGTTCCTGCTGGAACGCTGGCTCGCCAGCGCGCGCCGGCGCCAGGGGCCGCCATGAACCCGCAGGCCCTGCTGCATGGCGCGCGGCGCCGGGTATTGCTGATCGTTCTGGCCGGCGGCGTGCCGCTGGCACTGGCGGCGGGCGCGCTCGCGATGCGCCTGGCCGGTTTCGACGCCGGCAGCGTGGCCCTCACCCTGGCGCTGCTCGCCGTCGCCACTGTCGCCACCTGGCGCGCACGGCGCCTGGACACCCGCTGGCTGATCGCGCGCCTGGACCAGCAACCGCGCCTGGAGGACAGCGCCGACCTGCTGTTCGCCGCGCCGGAAACGCTGAACCCGCTGCAGCAGCGCCAGCGCGCGCGCATCGAACAGCGCCTGCGCGCGGCGCCGCCCGACCTGCGCCCACGCTGGCCGTGGCCGCGCTTGGCCGCGTGCTTCGGCGCCGCACTGCTGGTCGCCGCCGCCGCCCTGCTGTGGCCGCGCGCTGCCGCGGTGGTCGCGGGCGGCCACGATGCCTCCGCGACTGCCGCTGCCCTATCCGCGCCGCCCGCGCTGCGCGGCACGCGGCTGCAGGTGACGCCGCCCGCCTATACCGGCCAGCCCGCCAGCGCCGGCGCGAAGCTCGATGCGCGCGCCCTGCAGGGCAGCCGCCTGCACTGGCAGCTGCGCTTCGCACCGCAGCCGCAACAGGCATGGCTGCAGTTCCACGATGGCCGCCGGCTGCCGCTGCAGCGCGACGGCGACCACTGGCAGACCCACGAAACCCTGCAGCGCTCCGGCCTGTACCGCATCGCCACCGAACCGGCGCTGGCCGGGGCCGGGCGCGCGTGGCGGCTGGAGGTGGTGCCGGACCGGCCGCCGCAGGTGAAGGTGATCGAACCGGTGCAGACGCTGACCCGCGCCGCGCCGCGCCAGCGCCGCTGGCCGCTGCGGTTCGAAGCGCGCGACGATTTCGGCGTCGCCGCCGGCGCGGTGCTGGAGCTCACCACCGCCAAGGGCAGCGGCGAGAACATCGACTTCCAGCAGCGCCGCATCGAGCTGGCCGGCAGTGGCCCGGCCACCGCGCGCCGTTTCGCCTACGACGTCGACCTGGCGGCGCTGGGCGTCGGCCCCGGCGACGAGGTGGTGGCGCGCCTGGGCGTGCGCGACAACCGCGCGCCGCAGCCGCAGGAAGCGCGCAGCCCCAGCCTGATCCTGCGCCTGCCCAGCGCGCAGGAAGTGCAGACCAGCGACCTGGAAGGCGCGATCAAGAAAGTGATGCCGGCCTATTTCCGCAGCCAGCGCCAGATCATCATCGACGCCGAGGCATTGCTGAAGCAGCGCGGCGCGCTCGATGCCGACACCTTCACCCGGCGGGCCGATGCCATCGGCGTGGACCAGCGCATCCTGCGCCTGCGCTATGGCCAGTTCCTCGGCGAGGAGGCCGAGGGTGGCGCCAAACCGCCGCCAACCAGCGACAGCGCGCCCACCGGCGACACCGCGGCCAGTGAGCACGCGCACGACGATGGCCATGACCATGCCGAGGCCGGCGACGGCAGCGCAGCGGCGTTCGGCAGCGCCACCGACGTGCTCGCCGAGTACGGCCATACCCACGACCACGCCGAGGCCGCCACCCTGCTGGATCCGCAGACCCGCGCCATCCTCAAGGCCGCGCTCGACCAGATGTGGCAGTCCGAAGGGCACCTGCGCCAGGGCCATCCCGACCAGGCGCTGCCCTACGCCTACAAGGCGCTGGGTTTCATCAAGCAGGTGCAGCAGGCCGAGCGCGTCTACCTGGCGCGGGTCGGCCCCGAGCTGCCGCCGATCGACCTGGCGCGGCGCATGGGCGGCAAGCGCGACGGGCTGGGCAACCGCGACCTGCAGCTACCGCCACGCAAGCCCGGCGACCGCACCCCGGTGGACGCATGGCGGGCGCTGGCGACGGCGGACGCGGCGGTCAACCTGGACGCGCTGTCGCGCTGGCTCGATGCGCATCCGCAGGCGGTGCCCGACCCACTCGACATCGCCGCCGCCATCGACGCACTGCGCCAGCAACCGGATTGCCATGCCTGCCGCCAGCGCCTGCGCGACCAGCTGTGGCCGGCGCTGCCGCGCGCCCCCGGGCCGCCGGCACGGCGCGATGCCGCCGACGCCATGGGCCGTCGCTACCTGGATGCCCTGGCCGCACCGCAGGAGACCGCGCGATGAGTGCCTGGCTGCCGTTGGGGGTCATCGCCCTGGCCGTGCTGCTCGCCAGCCTGCGCCTGTGCCTGCCGCCGCGGCCGCCGCGCGCACGCCTGGCGGTGCAGCTGGTGCTGCAGCTGGCGGCGGCGCTGCTGCTCGGGCTGGCGCTGTTCCCGCCACGCCAGGCGGTGCCTGCCGATACGCTGCTGGTGGCCACCGCCGGCACGCGCGCGGCGGAGCTGGCGGCGGTTCGTGCCGCCATCCGGGTACGCCTGCCGGAAGCGCCGGCGCTGGCGGGGGTGGAGCGGGTACCCGACCTGGCCACCGCCCTGCGCCAGCACCCTGGCACCCGCGAACTGGTCATCGTCGGCCAGGGCCTGCCGGCGCGCGACCGCGATGCCACACTGCCGCCGCTGCGCTTCCTGCCCGGTGCCGCGCCGCGCGGCCTGGTCGAACTGCAGGCGCCGCCACCGCTCGCCGCGGGCGCGCGCTTCGAGGTGGGCGCACGCGTGCACGGCCTGCCGCAGGCGCGGGTGGAGCTGCTCGACCCGGCCGGGCATCGCGTTGCCCTCGCCGCCCCCGGTGACGACGGTCGCGTCCGCCTGGCGGCCAGCGCGCGCGACGCCGGCGACGTCGAGTTCACCCTGCGCGTGCTCGACCGCGAGGGCAGGCGGCTCGACCAGGTACCGGTGCCGGTGCGCGTGCGCCCGCTGCCGGCGCCCACGCTGCGCCTGCTGGCGGGCGCCCCGGGGCCGGAACTGAAGTACCTGCAGCGCTGGGCCGCCGACACCGGCGCCACCGTGCAGACCGGCATCCATGTCGGTGGCGGGGTGCAGCTGGGCGATGCACCGGCGGCCATCGACCCGGCCAGCCTCGCCCGGCTCGACCTGCTGCTGCTCGACGAGCGCCGCCTGGCGGCGCTGTCCTCGGCGCAGCGCGCGGCCATCGCCGCGGCGATGCGCGACGGCCTCGGCGTGCTGGTGCGCATGGGCGGCGCGCTGGACGCCAATGCCAGGCGCACCCTGCGCGACTGGGGGCTGGAGGTGCGCGGTGGCGAACGGACCGCCACGCTGAAGCTGCGCGATGCCGATACGGGCGCGGATGCAGGTACTGACGGTGAGCGCGCGCCCGCGGCGCCGGCCATCGAGCGCTTCGACCTGGCGTTCGCCAATCCCGGCGTGGTGCCGCTGCTGCGCGCCGCCGACGGCAGCGCGATCGGCGGCTGGCGCGCCGTCGGCCGCGGCCGCATCGGCCTGTTGCCGGTCGCCGACAGCTACACCCTGGTGCTGGCCGGCCACGCCGACACCCATGCCGAACTGTGGAACCAGGTGCTGGCGGTGCTGGCGCGGCCGCTGCCGGCATCGCCGCTGGCACGGCTGCCCGCCTGGGCCTGGGCCGGTGAGCGCACCGCGCTGTGCGGGCTGCCTAACGGCACCCGGATCGAAGCCCCCGATGGCGGCACGACCCTCCTGCTGGCCGATCCACGCGCCGGCAACTGCAGCGGCTGGTGGCCGCGGCAGGCCGGCTGGCACCGCGTCGTCGCCGGCGATACCAGCGCCGGGATACGGATCATCGCCCCGGCCGACGCACGCGCCCTGCACGCGCAGGCCGCGCGCGAGGCCACTTCAGCCTTGCGCGGCAGCACCGGAATTACCGCAGCATCCGCGCTGCCGGTGCCCGGTGCACGCTGGCCGTGGCTGCTGGGCTTCATCGGCGTGGCGGCGCTGCTGTGGTGGCTGGAGCGGCGGCGCCCGGCTGTCATCCGCCGTGACACAGGCGCGCCGTAGGCCGCGACCGGTGCTTCCGCGGGGTCTCCGGCGACGCCCTGCGGCGCCCTACGATCGCTGGCCATGACCGGCCGGCGCGCCATCCGGGCGATGCCCCGGGGGTCGCCAACTCCCGCAGCGGCACGGCAGGGTGGCGTCGCTGTTGCGGTGGCGTGCTTTTGCCTCAGCTTGCCGGACAGAGGCCCGCTTCCCCGCGAACCGCGAACCGCGAACCGGTCACCGGGTCGATGATCCCGGCATCGGGGGCAACCCGCGGCACGTACGGTGCGCCGGCCTTCAGCTCACGGGTGCCGCACCCGCCGCCGGATCGCACCCGTCAGGCTTTCGGCCTGGCACCCGGCCCCCTTCCGCGACCACAACCCGTGCGCGCTGCCCGGGCGCGATGAGCCTGTCCTTGCCGGCCTGCGGCAAGCGGCAAGCGGCTGACCGGCTCGATCCGGAGCGGGCATCGGGCAAAGCACCCTGCCGCCGGCGGCTGCCGGTGCCTGGCAGGCAGGCGCGCGCAGCGGCATGCCTGCCGGGACAGGCAACGGGGGCGGCGATCCGCGGCCGTCCGCTGTCCACTTCACCTCGTGGACAGGGCAGGCTGACCAGATGCCCGCCTGCCTCGTCCAATGTCCGCCCGTTGCCTTCTGCCGCTTTTACCTGCGCGCGCTGAAGATCGGCGTCAGGTAGTCGGGGGTGCCCTCGATGCGCTGCAGCGACGGGTAACGCAGGCCGCCGCGGTAGTCGATGGCGAACGTGCGGTACACGTCCATGTCCTTGACCAGCAGGCGGATCGGCTGCTGGCCGTCCTTTGCCGCGCGCACCGCGTCCTCCAGCTCCCCGGCGCTGTACTGCAGGTCCTTGACCGCCAGCACCTGCATGCCGCTGCCGAGGCCGGCGTTGAACGCCGGGCTGTCCCAGCGCACCTCGCCGATGCGGCCATTGCCGTCCAGCGACAGCCCCAGCGAGTAGATGAAGCTGGCGCCGCGGCCCTTCATCGTCGCCGTGTAGTAGGCGCTGGGCGTGTCGGTGTAGACCAGCTTCCAGCCGGACGCCTCGATGCCGCCGGTCAGGCCCACCCGGCGCTCGAGGCGGTCGCGCAGGAATCGCGCCCAGTCGCCGGTGGGCTGCACCTGTTCCAGGGTCGCGGCGACGTCCTCGAAGGTGTAGGTGTCCGGTCGTTGCCATTGGCCGTCGTTCTTTCCGAAGAAGGCGCGGGCGAAATCATCCAGGCTGCGCTTGCCGCTGCTGAGCCGGCGGATGCGCACGTCCGCTTCCAGCCACAGCATCTGCCCGCCCTGGTAATAGTCCTCGCTCATCTGGTAACCGCGGTAGGGCTTGGGCTTGCGGCGCGCGATCACCGGGTCGTTGGTGGTGTCGCCCAGCGAGCGCCATTCCAGGCCGGGGCGGTTGCCGGCGTAGGTGGCCGCGACCAGCGCCAGCGCGTCGCGCGAGGCATCCAGCGGGCGGATGCCGGAACGCGCGGTCAACACGTTGCCCCAGTACTGGGTCTGGCCCTCGTAGACCCACAGCAGGCTGCCCTGCATCGGCACGTTGTAGTTCAGCGTCGCCAGGTCGGCCGGGCGCCGGTACTTGCCGTCCCACGAATGCGTGTACTCGTGGCCGAGCAGGTCGCTGCTGCCAACCTTGGGATTCCAGCCGCTGAAATAGTCGCGATCCTCGCTGTTCTCGCTGGAGCGCTGGTGCTCCAGTCCAATGCCGCCGAGCTGGCTGGTCACCGCGAACAGGAAGTCGTAGTGGTTGTAGTGCTCGGCGCCGAACAGCCGGCGCGCCTGGGTCACCAGCGCGCGGTGCTGGGCGATGTGCTCGGGCTTGGCCTCCAGGTCCTTGGCGCGGTCGGCGAACACGTTCAGGCGCACCGGCCGGGTGCCGGCCGGCGCCAGATCGAAGGTACGGTGGTAGCGGCCGGCGAACACCGGCGAATCGACCAGGATCTCCAGGTTGGTCGGCGCGTAATGCACGGTGTCGCCGTCGCGGCGCTCGACCTCCAGCGCACTGGCCGCTTCCCAGCCCTGCGGGTAGCGGGCGCTGGCGCGGTAGCTGATGGCGTGCGCGGCATGGCCGGCCGGGTACAGCACCATCGCGATCCACTGCAGGTTGAGCATGTTCGGGGTCATCACCGTGCGCCCCTGCGCGGCATCGGTGGGGCTGAGGAACTGGTAGTCCATGCGCAGCTCGGCCACGCCTTCGGGCACCTGCACGTTGAAGGTGAAGACGTCGAGCGGATCGCGGGTCCATTCCAGGCGCTGGCCGTTGCCGGTGACCACCAGCCCGGCCAGCTTCTCGATCGCGCCACTGGCGGCATGGTTGCCCGGCAGCCATGCCGGATAGTGGAACCGGTGCAGCCCGGGCCGCACCGGCACGGTCTGGCGCACCTTGAACACCCGCTGGCCGAGGTCGGTGGCATCCACCTCCAGCCGGATCGTGCCCGGATAGGCCGCCTCGCTGATGGCGACGCCGCGGGCGTCGGTGGCGGGCACGGCCGGGGCGGCGTGTGCCAGGCCCAGGGCGGCCATCAGTGCCAGTCCCAGCAGGGCGGGGCGGATCGGGTGCATCGGCAGGTCTCGCGTCGGTTCGGGACCGCGATGATCGCCGCAGCCGCTACCCGGCGCACGGGCCGTTAGCCATGCCCCGGCTCCCGGCTGGACGGCGCCCACAAAAAAGGTCCGGCCGGGGCCGGACCAGGTGTCCCATGCTGCGGCCTCTTGCGAGGGGGGAGAGACAGATGGGAGAACGGAGAGGCGGTGATGCGGTGCCCCGCGAGCGCGATCGGTGCCCGGTCCCCGTCGGGATGACGGGGACCGGCGGCGGATCACTTGAACCGGTAGATGACCTCCGCGGCCACTTCGCGGCCGACCGGATCGTCCACGTTGAAGGCGAAATCACCCGCCCACTTGTCGCCGTAGATCTTGTCGAAGATGTTGGACACGTACAGGTTCACCTTCCAGGCGTCGGTGACCTGGTAGCCGACGCTGCCGTTGAAGTAGCGGCGCGGCTGGCGATGGCCGTAGTGACGCCTGGAGGTCTGGCCATAGGTGACGCTGGTCGGATTTTCGTCGCGGCAGGTGGCGTCGTCGACGTAGGTCAGCGCGGTGTAGCCGTCGGCCAGGGGCTCGCAGCCGCCCCAGCCGTTCTCGCGGCCGCCGGACTTCTGGTACACCAGCAGGGTCGCGTTCCACTTCTCCCATATCCAGTTCGCGCTGGCGGTGAGCTTGGTGCGCGGGTTCTGTTCCTTGCGGGTGTTGACCAGCGGCTCGGTGGACAGGCCACGCTGCTTGTAGGTCAGCATGTTGGTGTAACCCAGGTTGAAGCTCCAGCTGCCGGTCACGGTGTCGGGCAGGCGGTAGCGGGCGCTGACGTCGACGCCGGCGACCTGGGTTTCGGCCCGGTTGACCGGGTTGATGTCGATGGTGACCGAGCCGGCCACGCTGCCCGCCACGCCCGGGGTGCGGTGGATGCGGCCGGCCACCTCCGAGCACCACTGCGACGAGGGCGGCGATGCCAGCGGCGCGCCGTCCGGGGTGAAGCCGTTGCGGCTGCAGTAGGCCTCGGCCTTGAGCAGGTCGTCGGCGCCGATGTCGTCGATCAGGTTGTCGATGCTGATGTCCCAGTAGTCCGCCGACAGCGAGAAGTTGCTGAAGGCATCCCAGACGAAGCCGATCGTGTACGACTCGCCTTCCTCATACTTCAGGTCCGGCGTGCCACCCCGGTTGACGCGCGCGTCCTCGATCTTGAACTGGACGTTGTTGCGGCCGTCCCACGGGCAACCGTAGCCGCCGCCACCGCCGTTGTCGGCACAGGCCACGTAGTCGGTGAAATCGGACACGCCCGAGCTGGGCAGCGCATAGACATAGTGCATGTCCGGCGCACGGAACGCGGTGCCGTAGCTGCCGCGGACCAGCAGGGTATCCAGCGGCCGCCACTCCAGCCCGGTCTGGTAGGTGAACTTGGCACCGCTGCGCACCGCGTCGTACTTGTCGTAGCGGCCGGCGATGTTGGCCGTGAGGCTGTCCAGCAACGGCACGCGGAATTCGACGCCGGCGGCATAGCGGTTGCGGCTGCCGCCACCCTGCTCGATGTTGCCGAACGGGGTGTACCAGCCATCCGGATCATCCGGGTCCAGGGTCTTCGGGTCGGGGGTCAGCCTGTAGCCCTGCCGCGCCGCTTCCACGACGCCGGCGAAGCCGATCGGGCCGGCCCAGCCCTCGAACAGGTCGCCATCGACGGTGAAGCTGGCCTGGTTCAACCAGGAACGCGCCTTCTTGTTGCCGCGGCCGAGGAACACCGAGGTCTCGCTGGGCGAGAGCGGATTCCACAGCTTGTTGTAGTCGGGCGTGTAGATCGGCATGCCGTTGGCGGCGGTGCCCTGTTGCGCGCCCATGAAGAAGTCGAACATCTTGCCCTGGTTGTAGGTCGGGAAGTTCTCCCGCACCTCGTAGGTGGCGCGGCCGACCATCGCCTCCCAGTCGAAGCGGTCGCCGAAACGGCCCTTCACGCCGGCGCTGACGTCGATCGCGCGTTCCTTGGACAGGGTCAGGATGGCGTCGTGGTTGCCCATTTCCTGCGGTGCCAGGAACTTGAGGAAGTTGCGCGGCGCGCCTGCGCCATTGTTGGCACGGGGATCCCAGAAGTTCGGACTGGAGAAGCCATCGAGGAAACTGTTGAAGCGGCCGGTCGAGTCCCACACCCCCAGGCTGGCCCATCCCTGCGTCTCATCGCTGAAATCGAAGGTGCCGTGCAGGTAGCCGGAGTTGTCCTCGCTGCCGGTACGCAGCGCCCAGTTGTTGAACACGCGCTGCGCGCACATCGTGCCGCCGGTCGACTCGGCACCGGTGTTGCGGTCGTAGCCGCGGTAGGTGAACCGGTAATAGAGGCTGCCGTACTGGTCACACGCGCCTTCCGGCGGCGCGATCAGGCGGGTGACGCTGCCGATGCCCGGCAGGTTGTCCACGGTGCCGGGCTGGCGCAGGCGCAGGCCCGGGTAGGGCGTGGCCTTGCCGATGCCGTAATGCCGCTCGACCGGGTTCCAGGTGGCGTAGTCCTTGTCGTCCTCGCTGTCCATGAACGCACGGTCGCCGGCCAGCAGCTCGCCACGCTTGAAGTGCTGCAGGTTGTAGACCAGGCTCCAGCGATCGCCGCCGAAACCACCGGACAGCACGATGTCCGTGTTCTCGCGCCCGCCGCGGGTGGCCTCGCCATAACGCACCCGCGCGGTATGGCCGTCGATGTTGTCCTTGAGGATGACGTTGACCACGCCGCCCATCGCATCGGAGCCATAGATGGCGGACGCCGATCCGGTGAGCACTTCGATGCGCTCGACGATGCCGGTCGGGATGTTGTTGTAGTTGGCGAAGTTGCTCTTGCCCTGGTACGGCATCGGATAGTCGGCCACACGGTGGCCGTTGATCAGCAGCAGGCTGCGGCCGGGGCCGAGGTTGCGCAGGTTCAGCGGACTGGCGTTGACCGAACTCTGGCCCCAGTCGTAATCGTTCTGCACCGAGCCGATCGCCTCGGTGATGGTCAACAGGGCGTCATAGACGGTGGCGAAGCCTTCCTTCTTCATCTGCTCGGCGGTGATGACCGTCACCGGTGCCGGACCTTCGACCTCGGAGCGCTTGATGCGTGAGCCGGTGACGGTAATGGCATCCAGATCCTTGGCCTGGGCCGTGCGGCCCTTTTCCTTGGGCGCGTCCTGTGCGCCGGCAACGAACGGGGCAGCCAGCGCCACAGCCAGGGCGGCTGCCAACGCGGTGCGGTGGTGTGTGCAGGAACGAATCATCACTAATTCCCCCTCCCGGGAAGACGAAATCGGATCAAAGGTCCAACCAGTTGACATGCACGAGCCCCCCTGAGCACCGCGCATGGCGTCAACATAATCGCAACACTACGGTAAAAATGTGATGTCCGTCACTATTTAGACCGATTCAATTCACACATGCCCCTGAAAACGCTTCCAGTGTTCGCCGCGCGGGCGGGTCAGCCTGGCGGCGGGAACAGCGACGCTTACAGCCGACAAGGGGGCACGGGCACCGGCTGCCGCGCGGCCAGGACTTGCATGAACGGACGATGCCGTTAGGATTGGTCCAGCCATTGAAGCGGATGATCTGCCGATGCCCATGCGCCTGACCGCCCTCACGCTGCTGCTGGCCGTACTGGCCGTACCCGCCACGAGCCCACCCGCGCAGGCGGCCCCGGCCAACGCTGACGCCGACCTGCACGGCGAGACCGCCGAACAGCGCGCGCAACGCCTGCAATGGTTCGCCGACGCCAAACTGGGCGTCTTCATCCACTGGGGCATCTACGCGGTGGACGGCATCGACGAATCCTGGTCGTTCTTCAACGGCAAGATCTCCCACGCTGATTACATGAAGCAGCTGCGTGGATTCACCGCCAGCGCCTACGACCCGCAGGCATGGGCCAACCTGATCCGGCGCAGCGGTGCGCGCTACGCGGTGCTCACCACCCGGCACCACGACGGGGTGGCGTTGTGGGATTCGACGCAGGGCATCAATGTGGTGCGCGACACGCCCGCCGGACGCGACCTGGTTGGCCCGTTCGTCGATGCGCTGCGCGCCGACGGGCTCAAGGTCGGCCTGTACTACTCGCTGCCGGACTGGTCCTACCCGGACTACGACGTGTTCACGCGCAAGGAAAAACGCTACGACCCCGCGCGCGAACCACGGCGCTGGCAGCGCTTCCTGCACTACTACCAGGGGCAGATCGCCGAGCTGCAGCAACGCTACCGTCCGGACCTGCTCTGGTTCGATGGCGACTGGGAGCACGACGCCGGGCAATGGCAGTCGGCGAAGCTGCGCGCGGACATGCTCGCGCGCAACCCGGGTCTGGTCATCAATTCGCGCCTGAACCAGTACGGCGACTACGCCACGCCCGAACTCGGCCTGCCGGTGCTGCGACCCGCGCAGCGCTACTGGGAGCTGTGCCTGACCATGAACCGCTCGTGGGGCTACCAGCCGCGCGACAACGAGTACAAAAGCCCGGCCCAGATCCTCCAGATCTTCGCCCAGACCATTGGCATGGGCGGCAACCTGCTGCTGGACATCGGCCCGAAGGCCGACGGCAGCCTCGACCCGCGCCAGGTCGAGATCCTGGACACGCTGGGGCGCTGGACCGGCAAGCACCGCGAGGCGATCTACGGCACCACCGCCGGTATCGGCCCGGACCACTTCGCCGGCCCCAGCACGCTTTCGAAGGACGGCCGGACGCTGTACCTGTTCCTGGACGGCCGCCCCAACGGCGACGTGCTGGTCAAGGGCCTGGACAGCAGGGTGCTGCGCGCGCGCGTGGTCGGCGCCGACCAGCCGGTGCAGGTGCGGGTGGTGGGCAAGTACGACTGGGCCAAGCAGCCCGGCCTGTTGTTCCTGACCCTGCCGCAGGACGGCTTCGACAGCGACATCACCGTGGTCGCGCTGGAACTGGACGCGCCGGTGAAACTGTACCGCGAGGAATCGCGCCCCATCGAGAGCAACGGATGAAGCCGCATCGTCTGCTGGCGCTGACGCTGCTCGGCGCACTCGTGCTCCCCGCCGCGTTCGGCGCCCGCGCCGACAGCCCCGGCGACTACGTGCCCGAGACCGATCCGCAGGTAGTGCGCCGGCTGGCGCAATGGCAGGACTGGAAGTTCGGGCTGATGCTGCACTGGGGTCCGTACAGCCAATGGGGCATCGTCGAGTCCTGGTCGATCTGCGCCGAGGACGTGGACTGGTGCCGGCGCCCCGACGGCGTGGCCTACAACGATTACGTAAGGCAGTACGAACACCTGCCCGACACCTTCAACCCGGTGAAGTTCGACCCGGCCGCATGGGCGCAGGTGGCCCGCGACGCGGGCACGAAGTACGTGGTGTTCACCACCAAGCACCACGACGGCTTCGCCATGTTCGACACGAAGCAGAGCGACTACCGGATCACCGCGCCCAACGTGCCGTTCCATGACGACCCGCGCGCCAACATCAGCAGGCAGGTATTCGACAGCTTCCGCGACGCCGGCTTCGGCATCGGTGCCTATTTCTCCAAGCCGGACTGGCACAGTGACGACTACTGGTGGCCGCGTTTCGCCACGCCCAACCGCCACGTCAACTACGATACCCGCCGGTACCCGGAGCGCTGGCAGCGCTTCGTCGACTACACCCATGCGCAGGTCGACGAGCTGACCCGCGACTACGGCCGCATCGACATCCTGTGGCTGGATGGTGGCTGGGTGCGTCCCGGCGACACCCGGGGTGACCTCGCCCACGGCATTGCCGGCGTACCGTGGCCGCAGGACATCGACATGCCGGGCATGGTGGCGATGGCGCGGCGCAACCAACCCGGCCTGATCGTGGTGGACCGCGCGGTCGGCGGCCGCTACGAGAACTACCGCACGCCCGAGCAGAAGATTCCGGAACTGCCGCTGCCGTACCCGTGGGAAACCTGCATGACCCTGGGCGACTCGTGGAGCTACACGCCCGCTGACAACTACAAGTCCGCGCGCAACGTGGTGCAGATGCTGGTGGACGTGGTCGCCAAGGGCGGCAACTACCTGCTCAATGTCGGGCCGCAGCCCGACGGCCGGCTGCCGGCCGAAGCAGTGCGACGGCTGCACGAGATCGGCGCGTGGATGCGCGTCAACGGCGAGGCCATCTACGCCAGCCGCGCGGTGGCGCCCTATCGTGCCGGCAAGTACCGCTACACCCGCCTGGCGAACGGCGACGTCTACGCCATCTACCTGCCGGACGCGGGCGAAACGCGGCTGCCGGCACGCCTGGAGATCCCCGGCCCGGCCCCGCGCGAAGGTGCGCGGCTCACCGTGCTGGGCACGGACGCCCCCCTGGCCTGGCGCCGCGATGGAGACCACACCTTGATCGAGATTCCCACCGCCGTGCGCAACGCCACGGCCGACGCCTACGCCTGGACGGTGCGCCTGCCGGGCGCGACGGAGACAATGCGATGACCCGCACCGCGCCTGCCTGTCTACTGCTGGCCCTGGCCATGCCCGCGCTGGCCGCCCCCCGCCCGCGCAGTTCGGCAACGACCATGACGACCCGCGCACGGCCTATCCCGCGCCGGCCGCGGCCGACCCGCCGGCCTGCACCGTGGACGTGCTGCGCCATGGCTTCACCAGCTTCGAGCCGGCGCGCGCCACGCTCGATGCGGCGCGCGCCTGCCCCGGCCCGTGGAGCCGGGTGGTGCTGCGCATCGACGGCGAAGTGAAGGGGCGCCAGTACGACCGCATCGGCCATGTCGCCATCGGTGGAGTGACGGTGTTCCGTACCAGCACCCCGAGCCCTCGCCCGAGGGCATCACCTGGCACGTGGAAAAGGACGTGAGCGCCTACGCACCGCTGCTGGCCACCCGCCAACCGGTGGAAATGCACCTGGGCAACGTGGTCAACGAGACCTATACCGGGGTGTTCGAGATGCGCCTGCAGCTGCGCTTCTATGCCGTCGATGCCGCCCATCCGCCGCTGGCCAGCGCCGACCAGGTGCGGGCGCTGGACGCGCTGCACGGGGACGGCCAGGACACCGTCGGCAGCCTCACCCTCGCGGCGGACACCGAGCGCCTGCTGGCCGAGGTCTACGCCACCGGCTCGGGCGGCGGCTGCGAGGAATTCTGGTACTTCGCCACCACCGCCGACGGCTATTGGTGCGAGTCCAGGCAGGGACCCTACCGCGAGGTGCAGGTGCTGGTGGACGGGCGCGTTGCCGGCATCGCCGCACCGTACCCGCACATCTACACCGGCGGTTGGTCCAACCCGTTCCTGTGGTACGCGATCCCCGCCCCGCGCGCCTTCGACATCGCCCCGATCCGCTACGAACTGACGCCCTTCATCGGCCTGCTCAACGACGGCCGGCCACACGAGATCCGCTTCCGCGTGCTCGGCCTGGAAGCCGGCCGCGAGGGCTGGAAGCTGATGCCCAACGTGCAGGTCTGGCGCGACCCGGGCGGCCAGCGCGTGCGCGCGCGACTGCTGCAGGCCGAGCTGGGCGAGGTCGCGCACGACGGCGACCTGGACGCAGGCGATCCGCAGCAGCAGCGCATGCTGTACCGCTGGCAGCGCCGCTTCGTCGCCCGCGGCGAAGTGAGCGGCTCGCGCGGCACCGTGCAGACCACGGTGGAGCGCTCGCTGGAAGGCGACCTGCATCATCGCTGGACCCGCGACGAGGACGGCGACGACCACCTGCTGGCCGAATGGCGCGACCTGCAGACCCTCACCCGCACCCCGAAGAACGGCAACGCCAGTACCGAGACGCTGGACCAGCGCTTCGGCCTGGACGGCGCGCTGGTCACCGCCCAGGTGGACGGCAAACCGCGCCTGACCACCACGCTGGACATCCACGACGACACGAGGCGCAGCGAAACTTCGGCCGGCGGCACCCGCAGCGCGCTGACGCGCGACCGCTTCGTCGGCACGGCGTCGTACACCAGCGGCGCGGCGCGCGGGCAGCGCAACGCCACGGCGCACACCCGGCAGGTGTGGCGGCGCGAGGACGACGGCGGTTGCCAGCAGCGCAGCATCGCCAGCGTCAACGGCTA
This sequence comes from Stenotrophomonas acidaminiphila, assembly GCA_002951995.1. Classification (NCBI taxonomy): domain Bacteria; kingdom Pseudomonadati; phylum Pseudomonadota; class Gammaproteobacteria; order Lysobacterales; family Lysobacteraceae; genus Stenotrophomonas; species Stenotrophomonas acidaminiphila. The sequence continues at coordinate 103,397 of CP019797.1, read as the reverse complement.
TTTCGTCGAGGACCAGAGCGGCTGCAAGGCGTCGCCATGACGCCCCACCCGTAGAAGCGGAGCTTGCTCCGCTTGCCGTTGCCGTTGCCGTTGCCGTTGCGGTTGCGGTTGCGGTTGCGGTTGCGGTTGCCCGTGATTCTGCTGTTGCCCGGGCTTTTGACTTCCGGGTCCCCTTCCGCAGCGACGGAGCCGACGGGAAAAACCCGAAGGGCGACGCGCATGGACGCGCGTCGTTTTTCGACGAGACAGGGATGTCTCGTCGAAAAATCCCGCCGGCGGAGTGGACCCAGCCCGCGCAGCGGGCTGGGTGCGGAGGCAGGGGCGTGCTTTCTCTTGGTTACTTCTCTTTGCACGAGCAAAGAGAAGTAACTCGCTCCTGCGAAGCAGGGGCGAAAGCTCTGCTTTCAAGCTTTCGCTTATCGCTTTGCCTCGGGCTTGATCCACCGAATTTTTGGCTATCGCTTTGGCACGGATTCCCGGATATTCGCTCTTGGCGATCCAGGAGAAGTCAGAGCAAGGGCAGAAACAGGATCAACGGCTTTCGCTCCCCTTCGGGGCGCGAGCCACCTTTCTTTGCTCGTGCAAAGAAACGTGGCCCAAAGAAACACGCCCCTGCCTACGCGCCCTCCGTGCTGCGCACTCCGGGTCCACTCCGCCGCCGGGATTTTTCGACGAGACATCCCTGTCTCGTCGAAAAACGACGCGCGTCCATGCGCGTCGCCCTTCGGGTTTTTCCCGTCGGCTCCGTCGCTGCGGAAGGGGATCTGGAAATCAAAAGCCCAGACGCAAAAGCAAAGTCACGGCAACAGCAACAGCGGCTGCGGGTCAGCCTTGCGCCGCGTCCGGCGTCTCGAACACCGGATCCACCAGCCCCTGCACCCGCAACGGCGGCGCATCGCGCTCCAGCTCCAGCACCACCACCTCGTTCTCCCCGCGCCGCAGCCACTGTGCCGGTACCAGCAGCGTCTGCTGGGGCCCGATGTGCCAGTACCGGCCCAGGTGATGGCCGTTGATCCACACATGCCCGCGACCCCAACCGCGCATGTCGATGAAACTGTCACCCAGTGCGTCCAGCACGAAGCGGCCGCGATGGAAGGCCGGTGCCGCCGGTGTACCGGGGCTGAAACGCAGCGCCGAAAGGTCGTCCAGCGGCAATGGGTGCATTTCCCAGTCCAGCACCGGCTTGCCGGCGAAGCGCACCGGCCCCAGCAGCCCCTTGCGCTCGTCGACCATGCGCGGGCCGTAGTTGATGCGTCCCAGGTTCTCCACCAGCAGGTCCAGCGGCACCCCGGCCTGCACTTCCAGTTCCAGCGCGGTATCGCCGCGGCGCCGGTCCAGCGTGCCCAGGCGGCGGCCGTCCTGGTACAGCAGCGCCATGTCGCGCACGTCACCCACCTGCAATGCGCCTTTGCCGGCGGCGGGCAGGCGCGCGCGGTACCAGACGAAGCCGTAGGCCTGGTCGAGTGCTTCCATGGTCAGCGGGCGCACCGCGCGCACCGGCTCGCCCAGCAACGACTGCAGCGGTGCCGATGCGTCCAGCGTCACCGGCGCGATGGCGATCATCGGCGGCGACGGCGGCACCACCGGCAGGGTCTCGCCGGCCGGCAGGTGGCCGCCGATCAGCGCGCGCAGCGCATGGAACGCCGGCGTCGGACGCCCGGCCTCGTCCAGCGGCGCGCCGTAGTCGTAGCTGCTGGTGTCCGGCTGGTACGGCTCGGTGGCGCTGTCGTTGGCGCCGTTCATGAAGCCGAAGCTGGTACCGCCATGGAACATGTACAGGCTGAAGGAGATGTCGCGCTCCAGCATCCACTGCAGGTTGCGCGCGACCCGCGCCGGGTCGGCGGCGGTATGGTGGCGCTCGCCCCAGTGGTCGAACCAGCCCGGGTAGAACTCGCCGGCCATGCGCGGCACGCCCTGGCGGTGGCGGGCGAAGGCGGCGAAGCCGCCGGCGGCATCGTCGCCGAAATTCACCGTGGCCAACACGTCGGGCAGGGTGCCGCCGCCGAGCATGCGCTCGGTTGGGCCGTCGGCGGTGTACAGCAGGCCATCGAAGCCAGCCGCGCGCAGCGCGTCGCGGATGCTGGCCAGGTAGCCGTGGTCGCTGCCGAAGGAGCCGTATTCGTTCTCCACCTGGGTCATCAGGATGGGCCCGCCACGGTGGATCTGCAGCGGTGCCAGTTGTCCGCCGACCGCCTCCAGGTAGCGGGTGGCGGCGGCAACGAAACGCGGGTCGTTCGTGCGCACGCGCAGGTCCGGGGTCTTCAGCAGCCATGCCGGGAAGCCACCGAACTCCCACTCGGCGCAGGCGTAGGGACCAGGGCGCAGGATCACCCACACGCCCTCTTCCTGCGCGATGCGGACGAACGCGGCGATATCGTTCTGGCCCTCGAAGTCGAAGCGGCCGGGGCGCGGCTCGTGCAGGTTCCAGAACAGGTAGGTGCCGACCGTGTTCAGGCCCATGGCCCTGAGCATGCGCAGGCGCGCACGCCAGTGCGCGCGCGGGATGCGGCCGATGTGCATCTCGCCGCCGCGGATCACGAACGGCTTGCCGTGCAGCAGGAAGTTCTGGCCGCGCCAGCCGAAGGCGGCGGTACCGCCGTGGCCGGGCGTGGCGGCCAGGGCCAGCGGCGGCAGCGACAGCGTGGCGAGGCCGAGCGTGGCGGCGCGCAGCAGTTGGCGGCGGTCGATCATGCGTCGCCGCCCGCCTGGTTGTCCGGGCGCGCCCAGTCGCCACCGGCGCTGCGGTGCAGGCCGATGCGGGCAATGCGCGGCGCGTCGTAGGCGTGTTCGATCACTATCCGCAGCCGCGGCGTGCGGGTGGGCGGCACACGGTCGAGCTTGCAGTGGCCGATCGTGGTGCCCCAGGCCAGCGGCTGCCAGCAGCCGTCGCGCCAGGCATCGACGCGGTAGTTGGCGACATGCTGGCCGTGGGCGATGGCTTCCTCCAGGCGGATCACGTCGAACTCCGCGTCCGCCGCCAGAGCCAGCTCCAGCCAACCGTCGCGGATGCCGTTGGCGGGCGTCCAGAAACTGTCGCGGTCGCCATCGGTCACCTGTCCGGCCATGCCGCCATTGCTGCTGGCCGTGACCGCGGCGCCGGCGGCCAGATCCTGCGCCAGCATCGCCGCGCGCAGCCGCGCGAAACCACGCAGCGCGCGCACGTCGTTGTCGTGGAACAGGCCCTGTGCCGTCGGGGGCACGTTCAACAGCAGCTTGCTGTTGCGTCCCACCGAGGTGAAGTACAGGTCCAGCAGGTTCTCCGGCGTGCGCACCCGCGCGTCCTGCGCGGCATGCCAGAACCAGCCCGGACGGATCGACACGTCGGTTTCACCGGGACGCCAGACCGTGCCGTGCGGGTCGCCCTGCTGCAGCGCCTCGCCGGTCCATGGATCGTTGGCACCGGGCCGCGGCACTCGTGCCGGGTCGACGCTGGCCCAGCAGGTGCTGCCGGCGCTGCCGCTCTCGTTGCCGATCCAGCGCACGTCCGGGCCGGCGTCGGAGAACATCACCGCATGCGGCTGCAGCGCGCGCACGGTGCGATGGATGCGCGCCCAGTCGTACTGCTGGCGCTTGTCGCCGGGTTCGTCGCCGCTGGCCCCGTCGAACCACAGCTCGGTCAGCGGGCCATAGCCGGTGAGCAGCTCGCTCAACTGCTCGATGTAGAAATCGTCGTACGCCCGGCCCTGGCCGTAGACCGCGGCGTTGCGGTCCCAGGGCGACAGGTAGAAGCCCACGCCCAGGCCTTCGGCGCGGCAGGCGTCGGTGAACTCGCGCACCAGGTCGCCGTTGCCGCCGCGCCAGGGGCTGGATGCCACCGAATGGGCGGTGGTCGCGGTGGGCCACAGGCAGAAGCCGTCATGGTGCTTGGCGGTCAGGATCATGCTGCCGAAGCCGCACGCGCGCGCGGTGCGCGCCCACTGTCGCGCATCCAGCGCCGCCGGCGCGAACAGCCGCGGGCTCTCGCGCCCGTCGCCCCACTCGCGGCCGGTGAAGGTATTGATCGAGAAATGCACGAACATCGACAGCTCTTCGCGCTGCCATGCCAGTTGGGCGGCGTCCGGGCGCGGGCGGGCCCCGGCGCCGGGCGGCGACGCGCAGGCCGGCGACGCCATTGCGGTCAGCGGCGCAGCGACGGTGCCGGCCAGGCCGGCCGCGCCGGCGCCAAGGAAGCCGCGCCGGGTCCAGTGTGATGTCTTGTCCGTCATCGGTCGGTTCCCTTCATGGCAGTGGAATTGCGCCCGTTCGTCCCTTCTCCCCGAACGGGCCGGGCGGCGACCGGCAAAGCGACAGGCAGGACCCTGCCCTTTCCCCGCGCCACGCGCCGGCAACCGCCACGCGCAGCCCATCATCACCGCACGCCGCCGGGTCCACGCCGCCATCACCTGCATTGGCCTCGGGCCCGGTGTGACGCCACGTGGCACCGGTGCCCGTGGAACTCCCGCCCGGTCCCGGCAAGACCGGACCGCACCGGTCACGCCCGGTTTTCCTCGCCGCATATCGCCGCATTTTCGACACCCCCGTTTGCAACAGGCCCGAGGCACGATAGCATTGGTCCAACCGCTGTACCAATTCAACCCGGGAGTCCACTCCATGCGCCTGCAAGGCAAACACGCCCTGGTCACCGCCGCCGCGCAGGGCATCGGCCGCGCCACCGCGCTGGCCTTCGTCCGCGAGGGCGCCCGGGTCATCGCCGCCGACATCAACCGCGACGCGCTGCAGCACCTGCGCGAGGAGGCCGGCGAAGCGCTCACTCCCTTGCAGCTGGACGTGACCGATCGCGCCGCCATCGCCGCGCTGGCCTCCCGCCACACCGGCGGCGACGCCGTGGACGTGCTGTTCAACTGTGCCGGCTACGTGCACAGCGGCAGCATCCTGGACGCCAGCGAGCAGGAATGGGAGCGGGCCTGGCAGCTCAATGTCGGCTCGATGTTCCACCTGATCCGCGCCCTGCTGCCGGGCATGCTGGCGCGCGGCGGCGGCTCGATCATCAACGTCGCCTCGGTGGCGTCCAGCATCAAGGGCGTGCCCAACCGCTTCATCTACGGCACCACCAAGGCCGCGGTGATCGGCCTGAGCAAGGCGGTGGCGGCCGACCATGTCGGCCAGGGCATCCGTTGCAACGCGATCTGCCCCGGCACCGTGGGCTCGCCGTCGCTGGAGGCGCGCATCGCCGAGCAGGCGCGCCAGCAGGGCAGCAGTTTCGAGGCGGTGCAGGCCGCATTCGTCGGCCGCCAGCCGATGGGCCGGCTCGGCCAGCCCGGAGAGATCGCCGCGCTGGCGGTGCACCTGGCCAGCGACGAATCGGCCTTCACCACCGGCGCCATCCACGTCATCGACGGCGGCTGGATCAACTGACCTCCCCCAAGGATCAAGGAACACACCATGAAACTGCTGCGCTACGGCCCGCACGGTGCGGAGAAACCGGGACTGCTGGACGATTCGGGACAGCTGCGTGACCTGTCGGCTGTGGTCGCCGACATCGCCGGCGACGCGCTCACCCCGGAAGGCCTGCGGCGCCTGCGCGCGCTCGACCCGGCGGCCCTGCCGCGGGTGCCGGGCACGCCGCGCATCGGCCCCTGCGTGGGCCGGGTCGGCAAGTTCGTGTGCATCGGCCTGAACTATTCCGACCACGCCGCCGAGACCGGGGCGCAGGTGCCGGCCGAGCCGGTGGTGTTCAGCAAGTGGACCAGTGCCATCTGCGGGCCGGACGACGACGTGCAGATCCCGCGCGGTTCGTACAAGACCGACTGGGAAGTGGAGCTGGGCGTGGTGATCGGCCGCGGCGGGCGCTACATCGCCGAGGCCGACGCGATGGACCACGTGGCCGGCTACTGCGTGGTCAACGACGTCTCCGAGCGCGAGTTCCAGCTCGAGGGCACCGGCACCTGGGACAAGGGCAAGGGCTGCGACAGCTTCGGCCCGCTCGGCCCGTGGCTGGTCACCGCCGACGAGGTCCCCGACCCGCAGGCGCTGGACCTGTGGCTGGAGGTGGACGGGCACCGCTACCAGGACGGCAACACCCGCACCATGGTGTTCCCGGTGCCGTTCCTGGTCAGCTACCTGAGCCGCTTCATGAGCCTGCAGCCGGGCGACGTGATCTCCACCGGCACGCCGCCGGGGGTGGGCCTGGGGCAGAAGCCGCCGGTCTACCTGCGCGCCGGCCAGGTCATGCGCCTGGGCATCACCGGGCTGGGCGAACAGCGGCAGAAGGTGGTGCAGGCATGAACGCAGCCGTCGACGGCGTGCGCATCACCGGCCTGCGGGTCGAGGACCTCCGCTTCCCCACCTCGCGCCAGCTCGACGGCTCGGACGCGATGAACCCGGACCCGGACTATTCGGCCGCCTACGTGGTGCTGGAAACCAGCCGGTCGGGGCTGGAAGGCCACGGCCTGACCTTCACCATCGGCCGCGGCAACGAGGTGTGCTGCGCGGCGATCGAGGCGCTGCGGCACCTGGTCGTCGGCCTGCGGCTGGACTGGATCGCCGCGGACATGGGCCGCTTCTGGCGCCACGTCACCTCCGACAGCCAGCTGCGCTGGATCGGCCCGGACAAGGGCGCCATGCACCTGGCCACCGGCGCGGTGGTCAATGCCGTGTGGGACCTGTGGGCCAAGGCCGAGGGCAAGCCGGTGTGGCGGCTGGTGGCGGACATGACGCCGGAACAACTGGTGCGCTGCGTGGACTTCCGCTATCTCACCGATGCCATCACCGCGGACCAGGCGCTGGCCCTGCTGCGCGAACGCCAGGCCGGCAAGGCCGCGCGCATCGCCACGCTCGAGCGCGAAGGCTACCCCTGCTACACCACCTCCGCCGGCTGGCTGGGTTACCCGGACGACAAGCTGCGCCGGCTGTGCCGGGAAGCGGTGGACGCCGGCTTCGACCACGTCAAGCTGAAGGTCGGCCGCGACCTGCAGGACGACATCCGCCGCGTGCGCATCGCCCGCGAAGTGCTCGGCCCCGAGCGTCGGCTGATGATCGACGCCAACCAGATCTGGGACGTGGGCCAGGCCATCGACTGGGTGCGCCAGCTGGCGTTCGCGCGGCCGTGGTTCATCGAGGAGCCGACCAGCCCCGACGACGTCGCCGGCCACCGTGCCATCCGCCAGGGCGTGGCACCGGTACAGGTCGCCACCGGCGAGATGTGCCAGAACCGGGTGATGTTCAAGCAGTTCATCGTCGGCGGCGCGATCGACGTGGTGCAGATCGATGCCTGCCGCGTCGGCGGCGTCAACGAGGTGCTGGCGATCCTGCTGCTGGCCGCCAAGTACGGCCTGCCGGTATGCCCGCATGCCGGCGGCGTGGGCCTGTGCGAATACGTGCAGCACTTGGCGATGATCGACTACGTGTGCATCGCCGGCACCCGCGAAGGCCGCGTGGTGGAATACGTGGACCACCTGCACGAGCACTTCCTCGATCCATGCACGATCCGCGACGCCGCCTACCTGCCGCCTGCCGCGCCGGGCTTTTCGATCACCATGAAGCCCGCCAGCCGCGAGCAGTACCGCTACCCGGACGGCAGCGCCCACCGCGGCGGTCCCGCGTGAACCCTGCCCGCGCCAGCGCCGCGGCAATAGCCGCGCTGCTCTGCGCGGCGCTGCTGGCCGCCGGCGGCTGCCAGCACGAACCGACGCCGTCGGTTATCGGTGGCACCACGGCGGCGGCCGGCGACGGCACCGGGCAGGCACGGCTGGCGCGCTGGCATGCGCTGGGCTACGGCATGTTCGTGCACTGGGGGCTGTACTCCGAACTCGGCGGGCAGTGGCAGGGCAGGCCGGTCACGCAGGGTTATTCGGAACAGATCCAGGGCTGGGCGCAGATCGCACCGGCCGACTATGCCCGGGTCGCCGGGCGCTTCGCCGCGCCGGCCTTCGACGCCGACGCGATCTGCACCCTGGCCCGCGATGCCGGTGCGCGCTACATCGTGGTCACCGCCAAGCACCACGATGGCTTCGCCATGTTCGACACGGCGAGCACCGACTACAACATCGTCAAACGCACGCCGTTCGGCCGCGACCCGCTGAAGCTGCTGTCCAGCGCCTGCCACCGTCTCGGCGTCGGCTTCGGCGTGTACTTCTCGCTGGTGGACTGGCACGCCGGCCACGAAACCGAGGTGCGCGACAACAGCAACCCGATCCCGCCGGCGATGGAGCCGCTGATCGAGCAGCAGCTCACCGAGCTGATGACGAACTACGGCCCGGTCACCGAGGTGTGGTTCGACATGGCCGCGCCCACCACCGCGCAGAGCCGGCGCCTGGCCGGCATCGTGCGCCGGCTGCAGCCGGACGCGGCGATCAACGGCCGCATCTGGAACAACGCCGGCGACTTCGTGACTCTGGGCGACAACGAAGCGCCGCCGGCGACCATGCAGCCGCCGTTCGAGGTACCCGCCTCGATCTACCACGCCACCTGGGGCTACCGCCGCTGGCAGCTGCGCGACGACCTGCCCGGCAAGCTGCGCGAACTGGCCAACGGCCTGGTGCAGGCGCGCGCGGCCGGTGGCAACTACCTGCTCAACATCGGCCCGGAGGGCAGCGGCGCCATCGTGCCGTTCGAGGCCGCGGTCCTGCGCGGCCTCGGGCAATGGCTGCGGCGCCACGGCAACGCCGCGCTGGACGCACGCCCCGGCGGCCTGCCGCCGCAGCCATGGGGCAGCACCCTGGCCGACGCCGGCGGGCTGTACCTGTTCGTGCGCGACTGGCGCGGCGGCGACCTGGTGGTGCGCGGCCTGGCCAGCGATCCGCGCGCGGTGCGCGTGGCCGGCGGTGACACCACGCCACTGGCCTGGCGCCGGCAGGGCGACGACGTGGTGATCGAACTGCCGGCGCAGGCGCCCGACCCGGTGCTGCCGGTGCTGCGCGTGGACCTGGACGGGCCGGCGCGCATCGTGCCGGCGGGCACCGTCGCGCTGTCGGCCGACGGCCGCGCCCCCCTGCCGATGCGGGCCTGGCAGCCCGGCACCAGTTTCGCCTTCGGCAGTGGCTACCGCACCCAGCGCACCACCACGGTGTCGCTGCAGGCCGCGGTGCGCACCAGCACGCCGCGGGCGACGGCCTGGCTGCGCTTCGATGGCGTACAGGCGCCCGCGCAGCAGCGCTACCGCCTCCGCGTCGGCGACCAGCAGCGCGAGGTCGATGGCGCGACACTGCGCACGCAGTCGATCGGCCCGTTCGTGTTGCCCGCTGCCGAGGCCGGCGCCACCATCATCCGCGTGGAACTGGCCGCGCCGTCCTATCCGGCGCAGGACCTGGACCTGCACTTCGACACGGCCAGCGTCGCCCCGCGCGCGGAGCTGGCGCCATGAGCCCGCGCATCGACGCCCACCAGCACTTCTGGCGCTACACCGCAGCGGACTACCCGTGGATGGACGCCGGCATGGACGCGCTGCGCCGCGACCGGCTGCCGGACGAGGCGCTGCCGCTGCTCGACAGCGCCGGCATCGACGCCTGCATCGCGGTGCAGGCGCGCGCCAGCGAGGCCGAGAACACCTTCCTGCTTGGCCTGGCGCGACAGTATCCGCGCATCGCCGCGGTGGTCGGCTGGGTCGACCTGCTCGCCGCCGATGCCGGCGGTCGGCTGGCGTACTGGGGCGACCAGCCACGCTTCGCCGGCGTGCGCCACCTGCTGCAGGACGACGCCAACGTGGCCGCGACCCTGGCCGATGCGCGCTTCGCGCGCGGCATGCGCGCGGTGCAGGCGCAATCGCTGGTCTACGACATCCTGGTGCGCGGACCGGCGCAGCTGGCGCCGGTAGCCGCGTTCTGTGCGCGCCACGACCGTCACTGGCTGGTGCTCGACCACCTGGGCAAGCCGGCCATCGATGGCGGCGACGGACACCAGTGGCGGCGCTGCCTGCGCGAGCTGGCCGCACTGCCGCACGTGCTGTGCAAGGTATCCGGGCTGGTCACCGAGGTCCGTGCCGCGCGGTTGGATGCCAGCGCGATCCAGCGCCATCTCGACGCGGCGCTGGACGCCTTCGGGCCCGACCGCCTGCTGTTCGGCTCGGACTGGCCGGTGTGCCTGCTGCGCGCCGATTACGCCGTGGTCGCCGCACTGGTGCGCGACTGGGCCGCGAGCCTGTCCGGCGACGAGCAGGCACGACTGTGGGGCGGAAATGCCGCACGCTGCTATGGCGTACACCCCGGGGGAGAGGAGTGATGGATCTGCAGCTGCGCGACAAGGTGGTGATCGTGACCGGCGGCGACGCCGGCATTGGCGGGGCGGTGTCGCTGGCGCTGGCCGCCGAAGGCGCCATTCCGGTGGTGTTCGCACGCGGCGCGCCGGAGCCCGGCTTCGCGCAGCGGCTGCAGGCGCTGCAACCACGCGCGCGCTTCTTTCCGCTGGAACTGGCCGATGCCGAGGCCTGCGCGAGCGCCGTGCGCGAGGTGCTGGCCGGGTTCGGCGCGCTGCACGGCCTGGTCAACAACGCCGGGGTCAACGACGGCGTCGGCCTGGGTGCCGGCCGCGCGGCCTTCGTCGCCTCGCTGGAGCGCAACCTGATCCATTACTACGTGATGGCGCACCTGTGCGTGGATGCGCTGAAGGCCGCGCGCGGCGCCATCGTCAACGTCTCGTCCAAGACCGCGCTCACCGGCCAGGGCGACACCAGTGGCTACTGCGCGGCCAAGGGCGCGCAGCTGTCGCTGACCCGGGAATGGGCGGCATCACTGGCCGGCGACGGCGTGCGGGTGAACGCGGTGGTACCCGCCGAGGTGATGACCCCGCTGTACCGCACCTGGCTCGCCGGGTTCGACGACCCGGACGCCAAGCTCGCCGACATCACCCGCCGCATTCCGCTGGGACGGCGCATGACCCGCGACGACGAGATCGCCGACAGCGTGCTGTTCCTGTTGTCGGCACGCGCTTCGCACGTCACCGGGCAATGGTTGTTCGTGGACGGCGGCTACACCCACCTCGACCGCGCACTGACCTGAGGAGCCCATCCATGCGCCATTGCCTCGCACTCGACCTGAAGGACGACCCGTCCCTGATCGCGCGGTACGAGGCATACCACCGCGCGGTGTGGCCGGAGGTGCTGGCGCATCTGCGCCGGCATGGCGTGCGCGAGCTGGAGATCTTCCGCCTGGGCACGCGCCTGGTGATGGTGATGGACACCGACGATGCCGTGTTCGACGCCGCGCGCCTGGCCGCGGCCGAGGCCGGCGACCCGCGCCTGCGTGCGTGGGAAGAACTGATGTGGACGTTCCAGGCGGCCACGCCCTGGACGCCGGACGGCGCCAAGTGGACGCCGATGCACTGCCTGTTCCGCCTCGCCGACACCGACTGATCCGATCCACAGGAGCCAATGCCATGCCCGTATTGCCCGGTACCGCCCCGAGCCCGCAGGACACCGGCGCACGCCGCTACCGCCTGGCTTTCGTGCTGGTCACCAGCCTGTTCTTCCTGTGGGGCTTCTCCTATGGCCTGCTGGACGTGCTCAACAAGCATTTCCAGGAAGCGCTGGACATCACCCGCGCGCGCTCGGCGCTGCTGCAGGCGGCCTACTTCGGCGCCTACTTCCTGATGGCGCTGCCGGCGGCGCGGCTGATGGAGCGCCACGGCTACAAGACCGGCATCCTGCTCGGGCTGGGGCTGTTCGCGGTCGGCGCGCTGCTGTTCATCCCGGCCACCGCGGCCGGCGTGTTCGAGTATTTCCTGTTCGCGCTGTTCGTGATCGCCTGCGGGCTGGCCTGCCTGGAAACCGCGGCCAACCCCTACGCCACCGTGCTCGGCCCGGCGGAGAGCTCGGAACGCCGGCTCAACCTGGCGCAGTCGTTCAACGGGCTGGGCACGTTCATCGCTCCCTTCATCGGCGGCAAGCTGTTCTTCGGCGCCCCGGCATCGGGTATTTCCGGCAGCCACGGCGTGCAGCTGATCTACGTCGCCACCGCCATCGTGGTCATCGCCATCGCGGTGCTGGTGTGGCGCACGCGCATGCCCGAGGCGGCTGCCGGGCCGGCGGCCCCGGTGGCGCCGGCCCGGCAGCCGCCGTTGCTCAGGCAACGCCATTTCGTGTTCGCGGTGGTGGCGCAGTTCTTCTACGTCGCCGCGCAGGTCGGCGTCGGTGCGTTCTTCATCAACTACGCGGTGGACCACGTGCCGGGGCTGTCGTCCGAGCGCGCGGCCTACCTGCTCGCCGTGGCGCTGGGCTGCTTCCTGGCCGGGCGCTTCCTGGCCACCGCGCTGATGGGCGTGGTGCCGGCGGCGCGGCTGCTCACCGCGTACGCGGCGATCAATGTCGTGCTGTGCGCGGTGGTCGTGGCCGGCATCGGCACGGTGTCGGTGGCGGCGCTGGTCGCGGTGTTTTTCTTCATGTCGATGATGTTCCCCACCATCTTCGCGCTGGGGGTGAAGGGGCTGGGCGCGCAGACCAAGCGCGGCGCAAGCTTCATCATCATGGCCGTCGTCGGCGGCGCCATCGTGCCGTGGTTCATGGGCCGCATCGCCGACCTGCGCGGGATCGAAAGCGCATTCTGGGTACCGGCACTGTGCTTCGCGGTAGTCGCCGGCTACGGGCTGTGCGCACGGCCGCGGGCGTGAGCCGGCCGGCGCGCTGCGGGTCAGGCCTCGCCGCGCGAGAAGATCCGGATCACCGAATCCAGGTGCACGCGCATGGCCTTGCGTGCGGCTGCCGGGTCACGCGCGCGGATCGCATCGACGATGGCCTGGTGCTCGTTCTCCGAGCGGTGCGGCATGTCGTGCGGGGTGTAGAGATGCTGCAGCCGCTGGAACATGGCGCCATAGCGGTGCCCGAGCAGGTGGCGGATCAACAGCGCGTAGGCCGGGTTGCCGCTGGCGTCGGCGATGCGCACGTGCAGCAGGCGGTCGCCCGGATGGGTGGTGGAGTGGTGCAGGTTGTCGGCGATGTTCCGCTGCAGCGCGTCCTCGATCCCGGCAATCTCCTCCTCGGTGGCGTTTTCCGCCGCCAGCGCGGCGGCTTCCGGCTCCACCAGGCGGCGTGCGCTGAGCAGCGAGAATGGCGGGATCTCGGCATCGAAATCGGCCACCACCCCAGCTCCGGATCCAGCGTCCACGGGTTGAGCTGGCGGGCGCGGTCCAGCGCGCCGACGCTGGGCGTGGCCCCGCTCTGCTCCGGCCCGATCACGCTCACGCCGTCGCCGACGCGCACGCGCACCAGGCCCAGGACCTCCAGCGCGATCAGCGCCTCGCGCAGCGAGGTACGGCTGACGCCGAACTGCTGCGACAGCTCGCGTTCCGGTGGCAGGTAGCTGCCGGGGGGTATTCGCCACGGTTGATCATGCCGCGCAGCTGGTCGGCGATCTGCTGGTAAAGCCGGCGGTTCTGGATGCTCTTGACTGGCACGCGTTGGCTCCGCATCCCTTGCGATTTCTTAGGCGGGGACATGGCGGGAGTATAGGCCAGCGCACGCGCCGCTCAGGGCCTGCGCAGCGTTTCCTGCACCGGCTCGCCGGCACCGGGTTCCATGTCGCGGAAGTCCAGGCCGAACAGCGCGGCGATGCTGGCGGCGATCTGTCCCTGGCGCAGGTCCGGGGCCTGCCGCAGTTCGCCACGACGGGCCTGGCCGGGGCCGGCCAGCGCCAGCCACACGTCCTGCGCGCCCTCCACGTCCGGGCCGTGGTCGCTCCAGTCGCGCACCGTGCGGCCGCGGCCGTGGTCGGTGGCGATGACCAGCACGGTGTTGTCGCGGTAGTCCGGCTGCGATTGCAGCCACTGCCACAGTGTCTGCAGGAAACGGTCGGCCAGCGCCAGGGCCTCGAGCGTGTCCATGTAGCGACCGGCGTGCGCCCACTCGTCGGTATCGCCCAGCCCCACGTAGAGCAGGCGCGGGCGCTCGCGTTCCAGATAGCGCAGCGCGAACGCCGCGGTGAAGGCGTCGAAGCGTTCGTGGCGCCAGGTGCGTGCCTGCGCCTGGATGGCATCGAGCCGGCGGATGCCCGGATCGCTGTCAACGAACGGCATGAAGCCGGCGTTGACGGTAATGCTGCCGCGGGTGTGCTCGGGGATGCCGGCGAAGCGGTCCCACGAACCGAAGGCGGCGACCTTGGCGCGTGGCAGGCGCAGCCGCTCGCGCACGAACTCCAGCACGGTCGGGTACGGGCTCTGGATCGCGGCATTGCTGGTCACGCTGTCATCGCGCGGCATCCCGGTCAGCAGCTCGGCATAGCCGGGATACGAAAAGCGCATGCGGTTGCCCAGCTGCACGCGGCTGCCAAGCGTTGCATTGCCGGCGACCCAGCCGTGATCGCGCATCAACGTGCCCCAGAAGAACGGCATCAGCCGTGCGCGCCGCTGCGCGGCGCTGTCGCCGCGGTAGCGATCGAACTGGCCGGCGTCCCCGCTCTCGTCGCCGGCCGCGCGCGCGATGTCCGCATCCATGCCGCCGAAGATCTCCTGCGCACGCACGCCGTCCAGCGTCACCACCACCACGTTCGGTTCGCGCGGCGCCGCAGCCGTGCAGGCGCTGGCCAGGCCCAGCAGCAGCACGGCCAGGCCGCGCAGGATCGTCATCGTCTTCATCGCCCGCTCCTCCCGTCGCCGTTGCCCCCTGTCCACGGGATCATGTCGGCGCACGAGGGAAAGCGCCACCTTCCGACGCCACGTCTGTCCCGGAGACCCGCATGCGCATGAGTGCCTTTCGCCCGCTGCTGTTCGTCGTTGCCCTGGCATGTCCGACCCCGTCGCCGGCCAGCGCGGCAACACCCCCGTCGGTCGTCCCCCTGCCGGCACGGATGGACATGCAGCCCGGGCGCTACCGTCCCGGTGCCACGCTGCGCATCGCCACGCAGGGCGACCCGGCACGCGTGGATGCGCTGCGTGTGCTGGCCGGGGACATCCTGCGGGCGGCGTGGCAGCGCCCGCTGGACACGGCCGGCAGCCGCGCGCCGGCCGACCTCACCCTGACCCTGGACGCGGACGCCGGCGCCAACCCCGAGGGCTATACCCTGCGCGTGGACGAACGCGGCATCCGCCTGCGCGCGGCCGGCGACGCCGGCCTGTTCCATGGCCTGCAGACCCTGCGCCAGCTGCTGGCCGACGGCGGCGACGGCATCGCCCACGTCGCCATCGACGACGCGCCGCGCTTCGCCTGGCGCGGCCTGCACCTGGACGTGGCCCGCCACCTGTTCCCGATGGACTACATCAAGCGCCAGCTCGACTTGATGGCGCGCTACAAGTTCAACGTGCTGCACTGGCACCTGACCGACGACCAGGGCTGGCGGCTGGAGATCAAGCGCTACCCCAAGCTCACCGAGGTCGGCGCGTGGCGCGCGCAGACCGCGTTGCACCGGCGCGACGGCCGCATCGCGTACGACGGCACGCGCTACGGGGGTTCTACACCCAGGCCCAGGCGCGTGAGATCGTGGAGTACGCGCGCAGGCTGCACATCACCGTGGTGCCGGAGATCGAGATGCCCGGCCATACCGTCGCGGTGCAGGCCGCCTACCCGGAGCTGGCCTGTACGCCGGGGCCGTTCCAGGTGCGGGTGGACTGGGGCGTGGACGACAACGTGGTCTGTCCCGGCGAGGCGACCTTCACGTTCATCGAGAACGTGCTCGACGAGGTGATGGCGATCTTCCCCTCCGAATACATCCACCTCGGCGGCGACGAGGCGCCGATCGTGCGCTGGCAGCAGAGCCCACTCGCGCAGGCGATCATCCGCCGCGAGGGGCTGAAGGACGAGCATGCGCTGCAGGGCTGGTTCATGCGCCGGGTCGAACGCTACCTGCAGCAGCACGGCCGGCGCATGCTGGCCTGGGACGAGATGCTCGCCGGCGACCCGGCAAAGAGCACCACGATCATGGCCTGGCGCAGCATCGGCGAAGGCATCGAGGCGGCACGGCGCGGCCATGACGTGGTGATGACGCCGGTGTCGTATTCCTATTTCGACTACTGCCAGTCGCGCGCGGCCGACGAACCTTACTGCCCGCAGTACCTGCCGCTGCACCAGGTGTATGCCTTCGAACCGGTGCCGGCGCAGCTCACCCCGGCGCAGGCCGCGCACGTGCGTGGCGGCCAGGCCAACCTGTGGACCGAGCATATCCGCACGCCGCAGGCCGCCGAGTACATGCTGTGGCCGCGCGCGCTGGCGATGAGCGAGGTGCTGTGGTCGGCGCGGGACCGCCGCGACTGGGACGGCTTCGCCGCGCGGCTGGGGCCGCAGCTGGCCGCGCTGGGCCGCATGGGCGTGAACTACCGCGTGCCCGAGGTGCTGGGGCTGGACGGCGACGTGCTGACCCTGGCGTCCACGGCCACGCTGACGCTGCGCTCGCCGCTGGACGATGCCGCCATCGTCGTCACCACCGACGGCAGCGAGCCCACCGCGGACTCGCCGCGCTACGCGGGCCCGCTGGCGCTGGACCTGACCCGGGGGCCGGTACAGGTGGCGGCGCGGCTGCTCACCGCCGACGGGCGGCTGGGGCCGACGATGCGCGCCAGCTACGCGCGGACCACCCTGCAGCCCGCCGCGGCGGCGTCGGCTGGCATGCGCCGACCTGGCCTGCAGCGCGACTATTTCGAGGCGCCGGTGCAGAAGACCGACGACCTGCCCGGCATGCGCCCGGTGCGCTCGGATACCGCCGACGTCATCGACCTGCCGGACTTCGCCCGCCAGGAGCGTTTCGGCCTGCGCTACCGCGGGGTCGTGCGCGTGCCCACCGATGCCGTCTACCGGTTCTCGCTGGCCTCCGACGACGGCGCGCGCCTGTGGCTGGACGACACCGTGGTGATCGACCGCGACGGCCCCCAGTCGCCCGGCACCACCCATGGCAGCCGCGCACTGGCGCGCGGCGCGCACGCCTTCGAGCTGCGCTACTTCCAGGGCGGCGGCGACCGCATGCTCGACCTGCAGGTCAGCATCGATGGCGGCGCGCCGATGCCGGTGCTGGCGGCGTGGTGGGCGCACTGAGCGAGGCGTCCGTTACCGGCGCCGGGCCCGCTCCCTGAAGCCAGCGTCCCTCGTGCGGGCTGCGGCTTTCCGGGCCCGCGCCCGGTTCCCGCTCAGGTCCGCACGAATATCTCCACGCGGCGGTTGAGCTGGCGGCCGCCGGGGTTGTCCCGCCCGTCGACTTCGTTGGGCGCCACCGGCTGCGCCTCGCCATAGCCACGCGCGCTGGCGTCCTGCGCAACGCCGCGCTGGCGCAGCGCCGCCACCACCGCCTGCGCGCGCCGCTCGGACAGCGCCTGGTTGTAGTCGTCGCCGCCCTTGGCGTCGGTGTGGCCGCGGACTTCGATGGCGCGCGAGGGCACCTTCTGCAGCGCGGTGGCCAGCGCGTCCAGCACCTTGCCGGCGTCGGCACGTACCTGCGCCTTGTCGAAGTCGAACAGCACCTTGTCGCTGAGGGTGACGACGAATCCACACGGCGCGCCGGACGGCCTGAACTTGTCCAGCAGCGGGAAGCGCCCGGCCGGCGGCAGCGGCGGCAGCGGCGCCATGCGCACCTCGCGCGCGACCGCGCCCACGGTACCGGTGCCGTCGCCGCGGTTCTCGGCGATGCCTTCGGGCCCGCCGATCCAGCGCCCGGAGCCATCGGCGCGGACCTCGATGCTGCCTTCTTCGCCCACCCACAGGCCCGAGCCATCGCCATGGTTCTCGATGTTGCCGAAGTCGCCCACCCAGGTGCCGCCCCCCTTGCCGTCCAGCTCGATATGCCCATGCTCGCCGACATAGGTGCCGGAGCCGTCGGCCTTCACCTCGAAGGTGCCGGCACTGTTGACGATGCTGCCGCTGCCATCGGGATTGACCCGCACCACATCCTCGTCGGTCACCGCCAGGCCGCTGCCATCGGCGGCCACCTCGAACACGCCCTCGCCGGCAACGCGCTGCAGGTTGCCGGCGGCATCGAGATTGGTGAAGCCGCTCTCGTTGACCAGCGCGCCGTCGGTGGCGCAGTTCGCCGGGCGCACGCTGATGCCGGCCACCGGGTCGATCAGTGCCTGCATCGAGGCTTCCAGCTGCTTCTGCGCCGGGCCGCTGCCGACGAGGCTGGGCACCATGATCGGCGGGATCGCCGGGAACTCGAAAGCGGCCTCGGCCGGCGCCGCATCCGCCTGTTCCTGCGTCGCCACGGCGGCTGCCTCCGCTTGCGTGGCGGCCGGCGGTGACGACGGGCTGCAGGCCGGCAGCAGCAGGGTCAGGCAGGCCAGCGACAGGGGGGTAAGGCGCATGCAGCAGCTCCTGGGTCGGGGAGCCGCACTGTCGGCGATGCCGCGTTCAGGCCCCGTGACCAGCCACCACCCGGGGCGTCGGCGGACACCGTGCAGCGCGGGCTGCCTGCCTGCACGATGGGCGCGGCCGCCCCGGGACGCGGCCATGCCGCCGGCCGGAGCCCATGGCGCTCAGTCGTAGCGCACCTTCAGGCCATCCAGCTTCACCACGCCGGCCTGTTCCAGGCCGGCCACGATCGCCCCCACGTCGTCGGCGCCGATCTGGTTCTGGAAGTGCGCGGCGACATGCTTCTTCAATGCGGCGAGGGTTCCCGGCCGCCCGGTTTTCGTCTTCGACAGTACGGTCTTCATCCGCGTCAGCCGCTGCATGGCCGTGGCGGGCGCCGCGGCGACCGGTGCATCGGGCAGCGGCCGCGGGGGCGCTTTGTCCACCACCACCGTCACCGCGTTCGCCTTGGGTTTCGGTTTCGGTTGCGCCGCGGGCACCGCGCTCACCTCGGTGGCCGCGGCCGATGCGAACAGCGGCATGCCGGCGATCGCCGTCGAGCGGCAGGCGAATATCTTCCTGCCCTTCAGGTGTTCCACCAGCGGATCGAAGCCGGTGTCACGGGAAATGATGTGGAAGAACCCACGCGGGTCGCTGGCGGACAACTGGCCGATGTAGAACGCGATATGGAAATCCAGCGCATTGGGGCCATTGCCCGAGATGCGCACGTAATCGGCACGCTCGCGCATGGCCTGCATCTGTATCGCCAGCTCGGCCGACAGCTTGGCCTGGCCGGCACCCACGAACACCCACAGGCGGATGTCCGCACGGTCCAGAAGCCGCAGGTCGGTGGGCTGCACGTTCTCGTGATCGATCAACACGTAGTTGATGCGGCCACTCCCCATGGACAGTTGTCCGACGGCCTCGCTCGGCATGCTGCACGCTCCCTGTTTCCCGGGCGCATCATGGCCCGACGGCAGCCGATGTTCCAATGGCGGCGGTTACCCCGCCGGCCACCCGGCCCGGCGCGCGGCGGCGTGGAAGGTCCAGGCGACGAACCGGCTCTGCTTGCTGCCCTGCGCCATCGCCACTTCACGCACCTCGAGCGCGCCGGCACGGGACAGTTGCCGGTGCAGGTCGGCCAGGTGCTCGCGCTTGGCCACCAGCGAGCTGAACCACAGCACCTGGGCCTGTACGGCCACGCTCTCGCGGATCATGCGCCGCAGGAACGAGGCCTCGCCGCCGGTGCACCACAGCTCGTTGGCCTGGCCGCCGAAGTTCAACAGCGGCGGCTTGCCGCGCGGCGCGGGCTTGCCGTCGCCAAGATTGCGCAGCTTGCGCTGGCTGCCCTGCGCCGCCTCTCTGGCCGAGGCGTGGAAGGGCGGGTTGCACAGGGTCAGGTGGAAGCGGTCCTGCGCCTGCACCACACCGGCGAACAGGCTGCCGCGCGCGTGCTGCAGGCGCAGTTCGATCAGCCGGTCGAGCCCGTTGCCCTGGACGTTGGCGGCGGCCGAGCGCAGGGCGACGGAATCGATGTCGCTGCCGACGAACGACCAGCCGTATTCGGCCTGGCCGAGCAGCGGGTAGATGCAGTTGGCGCCCACGCCGATATCGAGCACGCGCACCCCGGGCCCGCGCGGGATCGTGCCACCGGCGTCGGCGGCCAGCAGGTCGGCCAGGCCGTGCAGGTAATCCGCGCGGCCCGGTACCGGCGGGCACAGGTAGCCGGCGGGGATATCCCAGTGGCCGATGCCGTAGTCGCTGGCCAGCAGCGCGCGGTTGAGTTCGCGTACCGCCAGCGGATCACTGAAATCGATGCTCTGCCCGCCGTCCGGGGTGCGTCGCAGGTGCGCGCGCAGCGCCGGGTTGGCCGCCAGCAGCCGTGCCATGTCGTAACGGCCCTGGTGGCGGTTGCGCGGATGCGGGCCCGCGGCCGCCGGCACGGGGCGCCGCTTCGCCGGGGGCAGAGGCGTCGGCATCGCGGAGGTGGGAGGTCAGTGGCCGGTGGCCGGCGCCGGGTCCTGCGCCTGGAAGCGCCGCAGCGGTCCGCCCTGCCCATCGGCGCGTGCGGCCAGCGCGGCGGCGATGGCCGCACGCGCGTCGCGCAGCACTTCGGCTTCGTTCTGGCTGGCGTCGATCACCTGCTTGCCGGGCAACTCCAGCTGCTGGAAGATCGCCCGGCAACGCTCCAGGTTCTGCGCCGTCTCGAAATGGTTGGGCACGTCGCCGCGGGCGTGGATGCGCGCCAGCCCGGTGGCCGGCGGCAGGTCCAGCAGCAGCAGCAGGTGCGGCCGCGGCGCGAAGGCGTTGAGCTGCAGCAGTTCGTCCACCGGCAGGCCGGCGGCGCCCTGGTAGGCCACCATCGATGGGAAGTAGCGGTCGAGGATCACCACCGCGCCGCGCGCCAGCGCCGGCACCACCAATGCTTCGACGTGCTGGCGGCGGTCGCGCAGCAGCAGGTCCACTTCTTCCTGCGGACTCAGCCGCCCGGTCGCCGCCGAGGCCCGCAGCTGCGTGCCCCACGGCCCGTTGGTCGGCTCCTTGCTCAGCACCACCTCGGCGCCGGCCCGCTCCAGCGCCTCGGCCAGCCCCCGCGCCAGCGTGGACTTGCCGGCACCGTCGATGCCCTCGATGGCGATCAACAGGCCGCCGGGAATGTGCTCTTTCGTCATCGCGCTACTGTAGCCCAAGCGGTCCGGCGCACCCACCCTTGACGTGCCGCCGCCGGCCACCCCGCCGCGGGCCAGTGACCATCGGCCCATGCCGCGCGCCGCGGCGGCCGCCACACTGCCGCGACCTGGGAAGGAGCCGGCCATGCCGCCAGCCACGATGCGCTTTCTGCTGCTGGGAATGCTGTGGGTCGCCGGCGGCGCCGGCGCGGCACCGCCGGATGCCGCCACCCTGCGGGCCATCGAGGCCACCGCCCACGATTACATGGACGGACAGCTGGAGGGCGACCCGGCACGGGTGGCGCGTGCGCTGCACCCGGACCTGGCCAAGCGCAACCTCGTGGACAGGCCCGACGAAACCCTCGGGCTGGGCCGGATGAGCGCGGACGAACTGGTCCGCCTTACCCGCGAAGGCGCGTTGAAGACCCCGCGCGAACAGTGGCAGCGCACGGTGAGCGTGCTGCAGGTGGACGAGGACATCGCCACGGTGCGGCTGGAAAGCCCCTGGTTCATCGACCACCTGCAGATGGGCTGCTTCGACGGCCGCTGGGTGATCGTCAACGCGCTCTGGCACCGCAAGCCGCGACCGCGCAGCTGACCGCGCCGGCAATGCCCGCTATCGTGTCGCGTCCCGGCTTCCACCCGCGCTCCCGATGAACCCGACCCCAGACGACACCGCCGTTGCCGAGGTTCCCGCCGTCGTCCACGCGCACGGGCATGGGGCCTGCGCCAACTGCCGGGCGGCGCTGCAGGGCCATTACTGCCACCACTGCGGGCAGTGCGCGCACAACCCGCTCAAGCACGTGGGGCACGCGATCGAAGAGGTGTTCGAGTCGTTCTGGCACCTGGACGGGCGCATCTTCCGCACGCTGCGCGACCTGCTGGTGCCAGGCCGGGTCGCGCTCAACTACCTCCGCGGCCAGCGCGTGGGCTACGTGCAGCCGCTGCGGCTGTTCGTGATCCTGACCCTGTTCACGTTCTTCGTCGGCAAGCTGACCCTGCATGTCGACGACATGACCCTGAACGGCGGCGACAACACGCTGTTCGCCAACGCGCAGACCGTGCAGGAAGTGGAGGCGATACGCGCGGCGCAGCAGGCCGGGATCGAGCGCCAGCTGGCGGCTTCGCCCGCGGCCACGCCGGCATTCACGGTGGCCATGGCCGCGCTGAACGCCGCCGCCGCACGGCGCACCTCCGAACTGCGCGGGCAGCCGGTGCCCGCGCCGGACACCGTGGCCTCGGCGATGAAGCGCGCGGCGCAGGCGGCGGGCCAGGCCACCGGGCGCCAGCAGGCTACCGTGTTCGATTCCGACATCAACGGCAGACCCTGGGATCCGCAGACCAATCCGGTGGTGGTGCAGGGCATGCCGGCATTCTTCAACCACTGGCTCAACCAGCGCCTGGCCAACGGCAAGGCCAACGTGGAACGCATGGGCGGCAAGACCGACCTGTACGTGCAGGCCTTCCTCACCGCCCTGCCCGGCGCGCTGTTCTTCCTGATGCCAGTGTTTGCGCTGGTGCTGCGCGTGGCCTACCTGGGCCGCCGCATCGGCTACCTCGAACACCTGGTGGTGGCGCTGTACAGCCATGCCTGGCTGATGCTGGTGCTGCTGGCCACGTTCCTGACGATCGGCGTCACCGGCGCCATCGGCAACCGCTTGGTGAACGCCATCGGCGATGGCATCCACGTGGTGCTGTGGCTGTCGGTTCCCGTCTACCTGCTGTGGATGCAGCAGCGCGTGTACGGCGGCCGCGGGTGGGCGACGCTGGCGCGCTACGTGTTCATCGGCGGCATCTACTTCTGGCTGGTGATCCTGGGGGTGACGTACGCGGCGCTGGCCGGGGTGTCGTCCTGAGCGGCCGGACGCGGGCTCACACCCAGCCCTGGGCCACCAGCTCGCGCTTGACGTAGGCGTAGAACACCGGCGCGGCGACCAGCCCGGACAGGCCGAACGCCGCTTCCATCACCAGCATCGCCAGCAGCAGTTCCCAGGCATGGGCGCGGATCTCACCGCCGACGATGCGGGCGTTGAGGAAGTACTCCAGCTTGTGGATCACCACCAGGAACAGCAGCGCGGCCACGGCGACGTAGAACGACACCGACAGCGCGACGATGGTGATCACGGTGTTGGAGATCACGTTGCCCACCACCGGCAGCAGGCCGGCGAGGAAGGTGATCAGCACCAGGGTCTTGGCCAGCGGCAGGTGCACGCCCAGCAGCGGCAGCACGCCCAGCAGGAAGATCGCGGTGAACAGCGTGTTGAGCAGCGAGATCTTGAGCTGGGCGAACACCACCTGGCGGAACGCGGTGGCCAGGTGGCTGGTACGGCCGACCAGTTCCCGCGCCAGCGGCCCCATGCGTGGCAGCGGCAGTTCGTCGTACAGCGCGATCATCGCGCCCAGCACCATGCCGATCAGCACCCGCACGCCGATCTGCACCGCCGAGGTACCGGCGACGCCGAGCTGGCGGCGGTGCTCGGCCACCCATTCGTTCACCCCGGCGCGCAGCGCCTGCATGTCCTCGGGATATACGGCTGCAGCAGCGGCGGCACCTGGTGGCGCGAGGTATTGAGGATTTCCATCAGCTGCGCCAGCAGCGCGTCCGGCCCGCCGGTTTCGTTGCGGAAGAACGACACCACCGCGATGATCGCCAGGCCCAGCAGGCCGATCACCGCCACCGACAGCACGGCCACCGCCATCGCCCGCGCCCGGCCCGGCGGCAGCCGGCCCTCCACGGTCGAAGCCAGCACGTGGCTGAGGTGGAACACCAGCAGGCCGGACAGCAGGGTGACCACCAAGCCCAGTTCCAGCACCGCCCACATGCCCAGCAGCATCAGCACCCAGGCGGCGATGCGCGCCGGCGGCGTCGCTGGCTTCAGGGGGAGGAGGTCGGTCACTGCGGCAGGCCCGTCGAAGATGCGCCATGGTAGGCGATCACGCTGCCGCCAACCGTGCCGATGCGGCGCTTCCCGGCAGGCGCGGGCGCGGGCGGGAAAGGCCGCCGCCCGGGGCCGGCGCTCAGTCGCCGGGCGGGGCCTGGCAACCCTCCTGCTGCGCACAGAAGCGCGCCGCGCGGCGGCGCTGGTCCTCGCTCAGCTCCGGCGGTGGGCGGGCGATGGCCGACTGGATCTGGTCGCGGCCGCCGGTCAGCTTGTGCAGGCCCTTGGCAGCGGCCATCAGGCCGTAGCTGATGCCCATCAGCAGGTAACCGCCGCTTTGGCTGACCTGCTCGGGCGTGGGCGGTTCGCTCCATGAACGGCTGAAGCGGTTGGGCTCGATCTTCACCGGGTTGCGGAAGCGGTACAGGTCCAGCGGCGTGTCGTCCTCGGGCTTGAGCGCGCGCACTTCCTCCAGCGTCCTCACCGCGTCCGTGGACGCCGCCGCAGGGTCGGCCGCGGGGTCGGCCGCGGGCACCGTATCCACGACCGGGGGCGACGCCTGCTGCGCCTGCGCCGCGCCCACCAGCACCATCCCCGCCAACACCATTGCGTACCATCGAGGCCTTGCCACCGTTCCTGTCCCTGCCGGTTGCCGAAGCAGGCAGCATACGGGCGCCACCTTCAGATTGCGTTGGCGGCGTGCCGGGCGTTCAGCCTGCATGGGTCTCACAGGCTGAGACGGCGCCGTGCTTCCATGCCGGTCTTTGGATCGGCACTACCGGCATGGCGTTCTCCCTCGCTCCCCGCACCGAAGCCAGCGAACGGGCGCTGGCCACCACCGACGGCCTGCCCTCGCGCGACGGCGCGCTGCTTGGCCAGCGGCTGGCACGGCGCTACCGCGACCGCGTCACCGGCAGCTTCACGATCCCGGGCCGCGAAGGCAGCTACGCGCCGATCCCCGACGACGTCCCCGAGGCGCTGCAGGCCGCGCTCCGGGCGCGCGGCATCGAACAGCTGTACTCGCACCAGGCCGACGCCTGGAACGCCACCCAGCGCGGCGAGCACGTGGCCGTCGTCACCCCGACCGCGTCGGGCAAGTCGCTGTGCTACACGCTGCCGGTGGTGAGCGCGGCGATGCAGGGCAACGCCAAGGCGCTGTACCTGTTTCCGACCAAGGCGCTGGCCCAGGACCAGGTGGCCGAGCTGCTGGAGCTCAACCGCGCCGGCGACCTCGGCGTGAAGGCCTTCACCTTCGACGGCGATACGCCCGGCGACGCGCGCCAGGCGATCCGCCTGCACGGCGACATCGTGGTCAGCAACCCGGACATGCTGCACCAGGCGATCCTGCCGCACCACACCAAGTGGGCGCAGTTCTTCGAGAACCTGCGCTACGTGGTGATCGACGAGATCCACACCTACCGCGGCGTGTTCGGCAGCCACGTCACCAACGTGATCCGCCGGCTCAAGCGCATCTGCGCGTTCTACGGCGTGCGCCCGCAGTTCATCCTGTGCTCGGCCACCATCGGCAACCCGCATGCGCATGCCGAGGCGCTGGTGGAAGAACAGGTGCATGCGATCACCGAGAGTGGCGCGCCCAGCGGCCCCAAGCACGTGCTGCTGTGGAACCCGCCGGTGATCAACCCGGACCTGGGCCTGCGCGCCTCGGCGCGCTCGCAGGCCAACCGCATCGCCCGCATCGCGATCAAGAGCGGGCTCAAGACGCTGGTGTTCGCGCAGACCCGGCTGATGGTGGAGGTGCTGACCAAGTACCTGAAGGATATCTTCGACAACGACCCGCGCAAGCCGGCGCGGATCCGCGCCTACCGCGGCGGCTACCTGCCCACCGAGCGCCGCGAGGTGGAGCGGGCCATGCGCGCCGGCAGCATCGACGGCATCGTCAGCACCTCGGCGCTGGAGCTGGGCGTGGACATCGGCGCGCTCGACGTGGTGGTGCTCAACGGCTACCCCGGCAGCGTGGCGGCGACGTGGCAGCGCTTCGGCCGCGCCGGCCGCCGCCAGCAGGCCGCGCTCGGGGTGATGGTGGCCAGCAGCCAGCCGCTGGACCAGTACGTGGTGCGGCACCCGGACTTCTTCGCCAACGCCACCCCGAGCACGCGCGCATCGCCCCGGACCAGCCGCTGATCCTGTTCGACCACATCCGCTGCGCGGCGTTCGAGTTGCCGTTCCTGAGCGGGGAGCCGTTCGGGCCGGTCGACCCGCTGGTGTTCCTGCAGGCGCTGGCCGAAACCGGCGTGGTGCACCAGGAAGGCGAGCGCTGGGAATGGATCGCCGACAGCTACCCGGCCAACGCGGTGAGCCTGCGCGCGGTGGCCGATGGCAACTTCGTGGTGGTCGACCGCAGCGACGGCAAGCAGCAGATCATCGCCGAGGTGGACTATTCCGCCGCCGCGCTCACCTTGTACGAAGGCGCCATCCACATGGTGCAGAGCACGCCCTACCAGGTCGAGCGGCTGGACTGGGACGGGCGCAAGGCCTACGTCACCCGCACCCACGTGGACTACTACACCGACAGCATCGACTTCACCAAGCTCAAGGTGCTGGACCGCTTCGACGGCAATGCCGCCGGACGCGGCGATTCGCACCACGGCGAGGTGCACGTGGTGCGGCGCGTGGCCGGCTACAAGAAGATCCGCTACTACACGCACGAGAACATCGGCTATGGCCCGGTCAACCTGCCCGACCAGGAGCTGCACACCACCGCGGTGTGGTGGCAGCTGCCGCAGGCCACCCTGCTGCGCAGCTTCGCGCAGAAGCAGGATGCGCTCGATGGCTTCCTCGGCGCGGCGTACGCGCTGCACATCGTCGCCACCGTGGCGGTGATGGCCGACGCGCGCGACCTGCAGAAGGCGGTGGGCAATGGCGACGGCGCGTGGTTCGCGGTGGCCGACCAGAGCGGCCGCGGCCAGCTGCGCGGCAACGAGGGCGGCGACGGCGCAGTGGAGCTGATGCAGAGCTTCGTGCCCACCGTGTACCTGTACGACAACTTCCCCGGCGGCGTGGGCCTGAGCGAGCCGCTGTGGCAGCGCCAGGCCGAACTGGTGCAGCGCGCGCTCGAGCTGGTGGAGCGCTGCGACTGCAGTGCCGGCTGCCCGGCCTGCGTCGGCCCGGTGCTGGCCGCGCAGGAACAGGGCCGGGGCGAAACACCGCGCTCGCTGGCATTGAAGGTGCTGTCGCTGCTGTCGGCCGAGCGCTGCACGCAGGTGCCGGCGGTCACGGCCGACGCCGTGGACGAGGCGCTCGACCTGCTGCCATGAGCGTCAGCCTGGACAAGCTCAAGGCGCTGCGCAGGCAGGCCGGGCATGCCGATGCCGCCGTTGCCGCCGCGCCTGCGGCGGCGCTGCCGGGCCCCGCGCCATCGGCCACGGAACCGGCCCGGCCGCCGCCCCCGGCAATGCCTGCGCCTGCGCCGTGCGCCGCACCGGCGCCGGAAGCGCCCGCGGC
Organism: Stenotrophomonas acidaminiphila; assembly: GCA_002951995.1. Classification (NCBI taxonomy): domain Bacteria; kingdom Pseudomonadati; phylum Pseudomonadota; class Gammaproteobacteria; order Lysobacterales; family Lysobacteraceae; genus Stenotrophomonas; species Stenotrophomonas acidaminiphila. The sequence continues at coordinate 76,260 of CP019797.1, read as the reverse complement.
GTGGCCGCAGGCGCCGCTTCCGCAACGCCATGACGCCGCGCCGAGGCCGGCACCGCCACGCGGTGACTCGGTGTTCGGGTGGGTCGAGCAGATCCGGCACAAGCCCGCGGCCGTGCCAGCGCGCACGCCCGACAGCGATGGCCTGCGTCGCCTGCTGGCCACGCGCGGGCGCGCGGTGGCCACGGCGCCGCGCCTGCCACGCAACGGCCCGGTCGACCGCGCGCTTCCGGGCACCGAGATCGCGCCCGGCCTGCACCTGATCGAGGCCTTCCTGCCGCAGCCGGTTCCGGCGCAGCCGCTGTCACTGGCGTTCAGCAGGCGCCCGGACGACACCGTGCGGCCGCAGGACCTGCTGTTCTTCGACACCGAGACCACCGGCCTGGCCGGCGGCACCGGCACCCGCGCTTTCATGATCGGCGCCGCCGACTGGCATCGCGATGCGGCGCGCGGCGAAGGGCTGCGCGTGCGCCAGCTGCTGATGTCCACGATGGGCGCCGAGAGCGCAATGCTGGAGGTATTCGCCAGCTGGCTGGCGCCAACCACGGTGCTGTCCAGCTACAACGGCCGCTGCTACGACGCGCCACTGCTGAAGACGCGCTACCGGCTGGCGCGGCGCGGCGACCCGCTTTCCGCGCTGGACCACGTCGACCTGCTGTTCCCGACCCGGCGCCGCTACCGCGGCACCTGGGAGAACTGCCGGCTGGCGACCATCGAGCGGCAGCTGCTGCGCATCCAGCGCGAGGACGACCTGCCCGGTTCCGAGGCACCGGCCGCCTGGCTGGACTATCTGCGCGGCGGCAGCGCGCGCAACCTGCGCCGCGTCGGCGACCACAACCACCAGGACGTGGTGACGCTGGCGCAGTTGTTCCTGCGCCTGGTGCAGGCCGAGGCCGACGAGCGGGCATCCTCGCTGGCCCCGTAGAGGCGGGGCATGCCCTGCAGGGCGTTGCCGGGAAAGCCACGTGCCGGGCAAGCCCGGCACCTACGGGACGTGGAGGCGGGGCCCGCCCGCCTTCGCATTGCAATGCCAGGCCCCGTACAGGCGGGGCTTGCCCCGCCTTCACGTTGCAATGCCGGCGCCGACCCGCGCCGGCGAGGGCCCCTCACCCGCGGACCGGCTGCGCCAGGCCGTCGCGGATCGCCTGCTCGATCAGGCGCTCGGCCTCGCGCTGGGCACGCACGCTGGCGGCGGCCTGCTGGCGGCCCAGCTGGGCCTGTTGCCTGCCCAGTTCCGCCTGCCGGCGCGCCAGTTCACGCATCTCCTCGCGCATGGCCGGGGTGTCGATCTGCGCGCGCAGTTTCTCGGCCTCGCGGCGGGCGGCTTCGGCCTGTTGGCGGCTCGTCGTGGCATCCCCGCCGTGCGCGGCCAACGCCAGTTCCGCCTGGCGCGCGGCCAGCTCGCCGATGCGGGCGCCGATGTCACCCATGCGCCCGCCGATCTCGCCCTGGCGTTCGCCCAGCTTGCCCTGGCGCTCGCCAAGGCGGCCCTGCTGCTCGCCCAGCCGCGTGGTTTCGGCGAAGGCCTGCTCGAACCGCGACAGCACCCCGGCATCGCGCACCACGTAGGCGCGGCCATCGCGACGCAACAGCAGCACGCCGTTGCCGTCGTCCAGCCGGCGCGCCTGCTCCAGATCGGCCATCGAGCCGTTCATCACGCTGTGCTCGTCTTTCAACAGCACGTAGCCGTTGCTGCTCGGGCTCTGCGAAAGATGGATCACGCCATGCGTCGACACCGGCGGCGCGGGCGGTGCCGGCGGGGCCTTGGGGGCGGCCGGGGCTACCGGCGGCGGCGGCGCGGGCAGCGCCGGCGCGGTGCCCTTGGCCCTGATCACGGTGTGCACCACCGAATGGTCGCCTTTGGGCACGGCAGGCGGGCTTGGCACGGCCGGTACCGCGGGGGCCGCGGGCACCGGCGGCGGGGACGGCGGGGACGGCGGTGCCGGCATGGCCACCAGGCGCATCGGCAACACGCCGACCAGCGCCACCGCGGCGACGATCAGGCCCGCGCCCAGGCGCGGGAAGGACGAGGTGTTCTGCAGCATGAGCAGTCTCCGCTTGAGGCTCAGGTAGGTGGGCGAGGCGCTGGCGAGGCCGGCGCCGGGCCGGGGGCTGACGCCCAGCTGCAGCAGCAGGCGTCCGTAGTGCTGGCGGCAATGGCGGTTGCCGGCGACCACCGCGGCATCGACCGCCGCCTCGCGGGCGATCGCGTACTCGCGGGCCGCCAGGTGCACCAGCGGGTGGAAGAAGAACAGGTGCTGGGCCAGCGCCGGCACCAGCCCCAGCCACAGGTCGTGGCGCTGCAGGTGCACCAGCTCGTGGGTCAGGGCCATGTCCAGGTCGTCGTCGCCCATGCGCGGCAGGCCACGCGCCGGCAGCAGCAGCACCGGCCGCCAGGGGCCGACCAGCTGCGGCGAATCGATGGCCGCGCTGAGCATCAGCCGCGGCGCGCGGCGCAGGCCGTGGGCTTCGGCCGCCAGCTGCAACGCGGCATCCAGGCGACGGTCGTCGCTGGGCCGTGCCGTGCGCAGCAGGGCGCGGCTGGCGCGCCAGGCCGAGGCGGTGCGCAGCGCCATCACCAGTACCCCGGCCAGCCACAGCGCCATCACCACGTGCAACCACGACCAGCCGCTTTCCAGCGGCAGTGGCTGCATCACGATCAACGGTGCGGCGGTGGCCTGCGGCTGCGCGGCGGCGGCCTGCTGCACCACGTCGACGGTGGTGTCCAGCGCCGGCAGCACCGGCAGCTGCAACGGCGCGCTCCAGACCAGGCCGACCACCGCCTGCAGCGCCACCAGCCACCACAACCCGCACTGGGTTGCCGCCGGCAGTCGCCGCACGCAGCGGCACAACACCCACACCAGCGCGGTGAGCACGACGGTCTGTACGCTGGTGGCGAGCAGGCGATTTCCCAGCAGTTCGAACAGGCTGTCCATGATCAATCCTCCCGGCGCTGCGATTGCAGCCTGCTGACCAGCGCTTCGAGTTCGGCCAGTTCGTTGTCGCTGACCTCGGCCTTCTCCGACATCCACGCCACGAACGGCGAGATCGAGCCCTGCAGGGTCTTTTCGACGAAGCTGCCGACCGCGCTGCTCACCACCTCCTGCTGTTGCGCGGTGGAGCGGTAGCGGTACACACCCTGGTCCTGCGCGCGCTGCAGGTAGCCCTTGCCGCGCAGCCGCTCCATCATGGTCAGCACGGTGGAGCGGGCCAGGCCGCGCGCCTCGCCGAAGCCGGCGGCGACTTCGCCGACGCTGGCCGGTTCGTTTTCCCCGATGTACTGCAGCAGGGCCAGCTCCTGGTCCCCGATGGTCTTGCGGCGCATGGTCGACTCCGTGACTACATTTGTCGCCACGGTAGTCATGACTACAAATGTAGTCAATAGCCCGGAAGGCATACCGCCCGGTGTCGGGCTGAATACTTCAGGTTGCGGGGCCGCTCAGGACACCTGGCTGTCGATCTGCCAGCGGGCGAATTCGGCTTCGAACTCCGGCAGGTCCAGCAGGCCCAGGCACGCCTGCGCACCGACCGGCAGCGGTTCGCCACGCGCCAGGCGCCGCGCCAGCAGCACCGCGGCGAAGGTGGGGATCTCCGGCCCGTGCAGCATCGGTGCGGTGAGATCCCAGTGCACCCGGTGGGCGACGCCGCCGCGCTGCCCGCGCAGGGTCACGCGCATGCCGCCCAGGTCGGTGCCGAAACGATCGAAGCAGCGCCCGGCGCGGGCGAACGCACCGGCCAGCGCCGCCATCGGCAGCGGCACGCCACGGTGCCGCAGCCAGGCCAGGGCCGCCAGGCAGCGCGACAGCAGCGGCAGTTCCAGCGCGGCACGGAAACGCACCGTCGACACGCCTGGATGGCGCTGCACCAGCAGGTCGTGGTCGGGCACGTCGCAGGGCGAGGCCAGCCGCGGTGCGATGTGCGCGAACGTGACCGGCTGCGGGTCGGCCCAGCCGACGACCGGCTGCCAGCGTCCGTCGATCCAGCAGCGGAACGACTGCCCGCAGTACGACAGCACCGCGCGCACCGTGGCCATGCCCAGCGGCGTGGCCTGCGCCGGCGCGATCACGATGTCGATGGACTGCAGTACGTCCAAGCGCCCGCGCAGCGCATCGACCACCGCGCCGGACAGGGCCGGCAGGGTGCTGGCGCCGCTGATCGCGCTGCGTCCGTGCCGGCGCGCCACGGCATCGAGCTGCGCGGGAAAATCGCGGACGAAATCGCGGCCGTCGGCCAGGTCGATGTAATGCATGCCCGCCTCCAGGCACGCACGCGCGACGCCGTAGTCCTGCCCCTGGAACGGTCCGGCGGTGTGGATGACCAGATCGGCGCCGGTCGCGCGCAGGTCGTCGGCGAACGTCGCCGCGGCCGTATCCAGCCGCCGGCACTGCACCGGCGCCATCTCCACCCCGGGCAGGTTGGCCGCCGCGCGCTGCGGGTGGCGCCCGGCGGCGATGACGGTGATGCCCGGGGTCGCCGCCAGCGCGCGCACGATGCGCGCGCCGAAATGCCCGTACCCGCCGAGCACCACGACCCGGCAGCCTTCCTGTTGCGACATCGATCCACTCCGCATGCGGCGATGCACGCATTATCGGCGGGCATCGCCGCGGCCGTCGCGGCCGGCTTTCATCGCCCGCACACGGCGGCGGCGGCAGGCTCGGCACACCGCCCCGCCATGGAGTCCGCCATGTACCGCAGCCTGATCCTCGCCGGCACCGTCGTGCTGTCCGCCGCCGCCTGCAGCAGCGCGCCGGTCGCCAGCATCCAGCCCATCGACGGGGTCATCTCCGGCCAATGCCACACCGACATGGTGCTCGGCGCGGCCGGGCTGGCCGCCTCGCCGGCCACGGTGGAACGCGCGCGGGTGGACAGCGACAGCCTGCAGGTGCAGACGGTGCGCGGTGGCACGCGGCTGCCGGCGACCCCGACCAGCGCCACGTCCGGGGGCGACCGCCTCACCATCGAGGTCGGTCGCGGCAACGCCATCACCGCGCTGCGCTGCGGTTGAGCGCGGCGCCTGTGCATGCAGGCGGGATGACGCGCTGCGACGGTACAGGCCTGGAACCAGGCGATATGCTTCGGTGTCCTTCATCAGCACTGGAGTTCCGATGCGAATCCCGACGATGCCGCGCGCCGTGCGCCGCCCCACCGCCCTGATCGCCGCCCTGTCGCTCGTGCTCGCGCTGGGCGCGTGCAAGGGCCCGGCCCCGGAAGAACAGGAGCAGGCGCTGGACCAGGCCAAGCAGGCCGCCGATGCCGCCGCCACCCCGGACCAGGGCGTCGCCACCACGCCGCCGCCGGTGGGCAGCTGCGATGCCAGCCAGGTCGAAGGCCTGGTCGGGCAGGCTTACACCGAGGCGCTGGCCGAGCAGGCACGACAGGACGCCGGGGCCGCCAAGCTGCGCCTGCTCAAGCCCAACCAGCCGGTCACCATGGAGTTCCTGGGCGAGCGCCTGAACATCGAAGTGGATGACAAGGACGTGGTCACCGGGGTCCGCTGCGGCTGACCCGGAACACGCCGCAAAGCCTTGCGGCGCAAGGGTTTGGTTGCTGCCGCAACCATGCGTTGCGGCACCGCAGCATCTGTGTTCTAGTCGAGCGCATCCGGTGGCCTCAACGCTGCGCTCCAGTGACGGGCATGCCGTGCACGCGACAGCAACATGGCCGTGCATGGGGTGCCGCGGTGGACGAGGGTGAGGTGTCGCCGCCCACCCGCGCACCACGAGGCCCAGATGACCCTCCGCACTCGCCAGGGGCTCTACGACCCGCAAGACGAACGCGACGCCTGTGGTTTCGGCATGGTCGCGCAGCTGGACGACCAGCCTTCCCGGCTCCTCGTCGACACCGCGATCGCCGCGCTCTCGCGCATGACCCACCGCGGCGGCGTCGCCGCCGATGGCCTCACCGGCGATGGCTGCGGCCTGCTGCTGCGCAAGCCCACCGTGTTCCTGCGGCGGCTGGCGGAGGAAGCCGGCATCGCGCTCGGGCCCAACTTCGCCGCCGGCGTGGTATTCCTGCCGCATGACCCCGCGGCCGCGCAGCGCTGTCGCGGGGAGCTGGACGCGCAGCTGCGCGCGGCCGGCTGCCATCCGCGCGGCTGGCGCGAGGTACCCATTGATGCCAGCGTCTGTGGCGAGCTGGCGCGCGACACCCTGCCGCGAATCGAGCAGGTGTTCGCCGATGCCGATCCGGGGCAGGACGCCACGCAGTTCGCGCTGGCGCTGTTCCTGGCGCGACGCCGCAGCGAACAGGCCCTGCGCGATGTCGCCGATTACTACGTCACCACGCTCAGTGCCGACGCCATCAGCTACAAGGGCATGGTGCTGCCGGACAAGCTGAGCACGTTCTACCCGGACCTGCAGCGCCACGAACTGGCCGCCAGCGTAGTGGTGTTCCACCAGCGCTTTTCCACCAACACGATGCCGCGCTGGCCGCTGGCGCACCCGTTCCGCCTGCTCGCCCACAACGGCGAGATCAACACCATCGAGGGCAACCGCCACTGGGCGCAGGCGCGCAGCCGGGTATGGAAGACCCCCAGGTTCGACATCGCCGAGTTCGACCCGGTGATCTCGATGCACGGCTCGGATTCGCAGAGCATGGACAACATGCTCGAACTGCTGGTGGCCGGCGGCATGGAGCTGATCCAGGCGCTGCGCATCCTGGTGCCGCCGGCGACCCAGTCGCTGGAATTCAAGGACGCCGACCTCGCCGCGTTCTACGAGTTCTACGGCCTGAACAGCGAGCCATGGGACGGCCCGGCCGGGATCGTCGCCTGCGATGGACGCTACGCGGCGTGCACGCTGGACCGCAACGGCCTGCGCCCGGCGCGCTGGATGCTGACCGCCGACCGCCACTTCCTGGTGGCGTCCGAGGCCGGGGTGTGGGAAGTGCCCACCGAGCGCGTGGTGCGCAAGGGCAAGCTGGGGCCGGGGCAGATGATGGCCATCGACCTCAAGCGCGGCGACCTGCTCGACTCCGACGCCATCGACCGCATCAACCGCGCGCGCGCCCCGTACAAGCAATGGCTGCACCAGGGCGTGACCTACCTGCAGACCGAACTGATCGACCCCTCGCTCGCCGAGGAGCCGTTCGACGAAGCCACCCTGCGCAGCTACCACAAGCTGTTCCAGCTCACCGCCGAGGAAGTGGAGCAGGTGCTGCGGCCACTGGCCGAGACCGGGCAGGAAGCCACCGGCTCGATGGGCGACGACACCCCCATCGCCGTGCTCAGCCGCCACACCCGGCCGCTGTACGACTACTTCCGCCAGGCGTTCGCGCAGGTCACCAATCCGCCGATCGATCCGCTGCGCGAAGACTGCGCGATGTCGCTGACCACCCAGCTGGGCAGGGAGACCAACATCTTCCATGCCGGGCCGGAGACGGTGAACCACGTCATCCTCAACTCGCCGGTACTGAGCCAGCGCAAGCTGCGGCAGTTGCTGAAGATGGAGCAGTACGTCGAACGCAACCGCCTGATCGACCTGTCCTACAGCGTCGAGGAAGGCCTGGCCGCCGGCATCGCGCGCATCTGCGCGCAATGCGAGCAGGCCGCCCGCGACGGCGCGGTGATGCTGCTGCTGTCCGACCGCTACCCGGTGCCGGAACGGCCGATGGTGCATGCGCTGCTGGCCACCAGCGCGGTGCACCACCACCTGTCGCAGCGGGGCCTGCGCTGCGACGTCAACCTGATCATCGAAACCGGCACCGCGCGCGACGCGCACCACATGGCCTGCCTGCTGGGCTTCGGCGCCACCGCGGTGTACCCGTACCTGGCCTACCAGACCCTGTTCGACATGGGCCGGCGCGGCATCCTGCTGCTGAAGAAGGGCGGCGAGGTCTCGCAGATCGGCCGCAGTTACCGCAAGGGCATCTACAAGGGCCTGAGCAAGATCATCTCCAAGATGGGCATCTGCACCGTGGCCAGCTACCGCGGCGCGCAGCTGTTCGAGATCGTCGGGCTGGACCCGGACGTGGTGCGGCTGTGCTTCCCCGATGCCACCGCGCGCATCGGCGGCGTCGGCCTGGCGCGGCTGGATGCCGAAGCCCGCGAACTCGCCGCGCGCGCCTGGAACGCGCTGGCCCCGGCCGAAGTCGGCGGGCTGCTCAAGTACGTGCACGACGGCGAGTACCACATGTACAACCCGGACGTGGTGCTGACCCTGCAGCGCGCCGCGCGCACCGGCAACGCCGAGGACTGGCGCCGCTACACCGAGGCGGTGCATTCGCGTCCGGTGTCGGCGCTGCGCGACCTGCTGCAGCTCAAGCAGGCGGCCACGCCGGTGCCGCTGGCCGAAGTGGAACCGGCCGAAGCACTGTTCAAGCGGTTCGACACCGCCGCCATCTCGCTCGGCGCGTTGTCGCCGGAAGCGCATGAGGCGCTGGCCATCGCCATGAACCGCCTCGGCGGCCGCTCCAACTCCGGCGAGGGCGGCGAAGACCCGGCGCGCTATGGCACCGAGAAGCGCTCCAAGATCAAGCAGGTGGCCTCCGGCCGCTTCGGCGTCACCGCCGAGTACCTGGTCAACGCCGAGGTGCTGCAGATCAAGGTGGCGCAGGGCGCCAAGCCCGGCGAGGGCGGCCAGCTGCCCGGCCACAAGGTCAACGAGCTGATCGCGCGGCTGCGGTATGCGAAGCCGGGCATCGGCCTGATCTCGCCGCCGCCGCACCACGACATCTATTCGATCGAGGACCTGGCGCAGCTGATCTACGACCTCAAGCAGGTCAACCCCGACGCGCTGGTATCGGTGAAGCTGGTATCGCATGCCGGGGTCGGCACCATCGCCGCCGGCGTGGTCAAGGCCGGCGCCGACCTGATCACCGTATCCGGCCACGATGGCGGCACCGGCGCCTCGCCGATCAGCTCGATCCGCTACGCCGGCGTGCCATGGGAACTGGGCGTGGCCGAGTCGCACCAGGCACTTGTGGGCAACGACCTGCGTGGCCGCACCCTGCTGCAGACCGACGGCGGCCTGAAGACCGGGCTGGACGTGGTCAAGGCCGCGCTGCTGGGCGCGGACAGCTTCGGCTTCGGCACCGGCCCGATGATCGTGCTGGGCTGCAAGTACCTGCGCATCTGCCACCTCAACAACTGCGCCACCGGCGTGGCCACCCAGGACGAGCGCCTGCGCGAGGGCCATTTCACTGGCCTGCCCGAGCGGGTGGAGAACTTCTTCCGGCTGCTGGCCGAGGAAGTGCGGCAGTGGCTGTCGTACCTGGGCGCGCGCTCGCTGGATGAGATCGTCGGCCGCACCGACCTGCTGGAGCAGCTGGACGTGGCGCCGCGCGAAGGGGTCAAGGTGGATCTCTCGCGGCTGCTGGCGCCGGCCCGCTACGAAGGCTCGCACTGTGCGGCGCAGCGCCTGTACCAGTCGCCGGACAGCCTGGCCACGCAGATGGACGGGCTGCTGGCCGGGGCGATCGCGCACAAGCGTGGCGGCGAACACCGCTTCCTGATCCACAACACCGACCGTTCGGTGGGCACGCGCCTTGCCGGTGCCGTCGCCCGCGCGCACGGCAACCACGGCATGGAGGACGCGCCGCTGAACCTGCGCTTCCGCGGCACTGCCGGGCAGAGCTTTGGCGCGTTCAACGTCGGCGGGCTGAACCTGGAAGTCGAGGGCGAGGCCAACGACTACGTCGGCAAGGGCATGGCCGGCGGCCGGCTGGTGGTGCGACCGCCGCGCGGCGCGCGCTTCGAGGCGCGCAGTACCGCCATCGTCGGCAACACCTGCCTGTATGGCGCCACCGGCGGCGAGCTGTTCGCCGCCGGCCGGGCCGGCGAGCGCTTCGGCGTGCGCAACTCCGGCGCGCTGGCGGTGATCGAGGGTGCCGGCGACCACTGCTGCGAATACATGACCGATGGCATCGTCGTCGTGCTCGGCAAGGTCGGGCTGAACTTCGGTGCCGGGTTCACCGGCGGGCTGGCCTACGTGCTGGACGTGGACCGCGATTTCGTTGACCGCTACAACCACGAGCTGATCGACATCCACCGCATCTCGGCCGAAGGCTTCGAGAACTACCGCCAGCACCTGCACGCCCTGATCGGCCGCCACCGCGAGCTGACCGGCAGCATCTGGGCACAGCAGATCCTGGACGAGTTCCGCGACTACGTCGGCAAGTTCTGGCTGGTCAAACCCAAGGCCGCGAGCATCGAATCGCTGGCGGCCGCGCTACGCAACGCCGCATGACGCCAGGAGTCCCTTTCGCGCGCACGCCAAGGGACTGCGGCGGGGATGCCGCAACGGCATCCCCGCTCCGCCCCCGCCCCCTCTTCACGAGCTGCCCATGAGCCGCAAGCAAGCCTTCCAGTTCCTCGACCTCCCACGCACCATGCCGCGGCGCATTCCGGTGGAACTGCGTACATCCGGTGACTGGGGCGAGCTCTACGGCAGGTTCGACAAGGCCGATGCGCAGCACCAGGCCGGCCGTTGCCTGGACTGCGGCAACCCGTACTGCAGCTGGAAGTGCCCGGTGCACAACGCCATCCCGCAGTGGCTGCAGCTGGTGCAGGAAGACCGCATCCACGAGGCGGCGACGCTGTGCCATTCGACCAATCCGCTGCCCGAGGTGTGCGGCCGGGTGTGCCCGCAGGACCGCCTGTGCGAAGGCAGCTGCACGCTGGAGGAATTCGGCGCGGTGACCATCGGCGCGGTCGAGAAGTACATCGTCGATACCGCGCTGGCCAGCGGCTGGAAGCCGGACCTGCAGTCGGTGCAGCCCAGCGGCAGGCGGGTCGCCATCGTCGGTGCCGGCCCGGCCGGGCTGGCCTGCGCCGATCGCCTGGCGCGCGCCGGCATCCAGGCCGTGGTATTCGACCGCTACGAACAGATCGGCGGCCTGCTGCAGTTCGGCATCCCCAGTTTCAAGCTGGACAAGCGCGTGATCGCGCGCCGTCGCGAGATCCTCGAGGGCATGGGTGTGCAGTTCCGGCTGGGCGTGGAGATCGGCCGCGACATCACCATCGAACAGTTGCAGGCGGACTACGACGCGGTGTTCCTGGGTACCGGCGCCTACCGCTATACCGACGGCGGACTGGTGGGCCAGGACCTGAAGAACGTGCTGCCGGCGTTGCCGTTCCTGGTGCAGAACGGGCGCATCGTCGGCGGCGGCGATCCGCAGGGGCGCCCGATCGCCGGCTGGGAAGACCAGATCACGCTGCCGGACCTCAACGGCAAGCGGGTGGTGGTGCTTGGCGGCGGCGACACCGGCATGGACTGCGTGCGCAGCGCGGTCCGCCTGGGTGCGGCGCGGGTGACCTGCGCCTATCGCCGCGACGAGGCCAACATGCCCGGCTCCGCGCGCGAAGTGGCCAATGCCCGCGAAGAGGGCGTGCGCTTCCTGTTCAACCGCCAGCCGCTGGCGATCGAGGCCGGCGCCGACGACGAAGTGATCGGCGTGACCGTGGTGGAAACGCGGCTGGGCGAGCCCGATGCCAACGGCCGCCGCAATGCCGAACCGATCGAAGGCAGCGAATCACTGCTCGAAGCCGACGTGGTGATCATCGCCTTCGGTTTCTCCGCCACCCTGCCCGGCTGGCTGGCATCGCAGGGGGTGGAGGCGACCGGCAGCGGCCGCATCGTCACCGGCGGCGCCGGCCGGCTGCCCTATCAGACCCACAATCCACGCCTGTTCGCCGGCGGCGATGCGGTCCGCGGTGCCGACCTGGTGGTGACGGCCGTCGCCGAAGGGCGCGATGCCGCGGCCAGCATCATCCGGCTGCTGCTGTACTGAGTCGTGCGTTGCACGGCCGCAGGCCCGGATGCCGCGTTGCCCGTTTCTCCGGTCCCGACCGGGACAGATGAGGCGCGCATTGTGCGCGGCGCGGACCGGGTGCCTCGCGGGTACCGGAACGCGCCCGGTGGTCACCTGGGTCGACGGTGCCCGCGCCCGAGCGCATCGCCCGGTGCGCGGGCACGCGGGCGCGCGCATCACCGAAGCGCGGCGGCATGCAGCGGACGACTGCGGCTGCGTGCCCCTGCCGCGGGTCCGGCCCTCTCCAGCACGTAAACTCAGTGCGTTCCCACTCCAGCGAGATCTCCATGCGCATCGGCCTGGCCGCCAACCGCCTGCACCACGAACGCGCCGACGCCGCCCTGTTCCGCTGGCTCCGGGCCAGCGCCGGCGGCATCCGCGAGCTCGGCGTCGAACTGCATGCCGTCGGCCGCACCCATGACGCCATCGCCGGTGCCCTGCCCCCGGCAGCCTGCCCGGCCTGGCGCGCTACCCGAACGGCCGCGACGGCGGACTGATGAAGCTGGTCGCCGAGATCGTGGGCATGGGCACGCCCGCACGTACCCTGGACGGCGCGATCTATCTGATCGATCCGGTGGATCCGTCATCGGTGTTCCCCGAGGCCATCGCGCTGAAGCGACAGTGCGTCATCCACGGCAAGCCCTTCATCTCCACGGTGGCCAGCGCCCGCGACTGGGTCGAGATGGAACGTATCCATGCAGGCCTGCCCGCCGACCCCGGCGCCGACGATCTCCACGACCTGGGCAACCAGACCCTGGCACTGATCGCGCACGACGCCCGCAAGCCGCAGATGCTGGCGTTCGCCGCCGAGCACTTCGACGTGCTGTCGCGGTTCGGCCAGCGCATCGGTACCGGCACCACCGGGCAACGCCTGAACGAGCTGGCCTGGAGCCGCGGCTGGCCCCGCGACCAGGCGTGGATCCAGCGTTTCCAGAGTGGTCCCCTGGGAGGGGATGCGCAGATCGCCGACCGTGTGCTGGAGGGCCGCTGCCAACGCGCGATCTTCTTCGAGGACCCGCATGTAGCGCGCCAGCACGAGGCTGACATCCAGTTGCTGGAGCGGGCGGTGACGACGGTGACGGACAGGGCGGTGTGCATCACCGCGCCCAACATCGCCGCGCGCTGGGCGGTGGCCGCACGGCAACGTGGCGGCATGCGCGCTGCACCACTAACCAGCCACAGTGAAGCATCCGGCGGCGCCGTATAGGCACCGTATACACCGACCTGCATCGGAGTTGCGGCGTCCCGCTGGCGCGACGGCTTCAGATCCGGCGCAGCGACCCTCACCACGCTGGCCCCGCGCGCTGAGAGCTTTGAGATCCTGCGTTCGACGCAGGAAGCGCGGTTGGAGAGGGTGATGACGAACAGCTTTGGTTTTGGGGGTACGAACGCGACGCTGGTGTTCGGGCGGGTGTGATCTTCGCGTTCTGGCGGCAATGATGGAAGCAACGGCGCCTTTTGGCGCCGTTGTCGTATGTGCGGTGGGCGCCGATCAGCTTGAGGCTGCACCTGCTCCACGCCTTCGCCTAGGCGGATCGGTTAGGGTGCAGCAGCCAGGCCCGCGTGGCTGCTGGCCTTTTTGTCTGTCCCGCGCCTGCAGGGCGGCCGTCGCAGTGCACTCCTGCAGATCCGTGGGCTCGCACGTAGCACGTGAGCGAGAGGCAGGCATACAGCTGCTGGAGCGTGCGGTGACGACGACGAGGCGGTATGCATCACCGCACCCAACCTTGCCACGCGCAGGGCGGCTCACTGCCGGGCAACGCCCGCAGCAACGCTGATTTGAGGGGTGGAAAACGCCAACGGCGCCGTCAGGCGCCGTTCTGGTCCATGCGACAGCCGGGTTTTGGATGCCGCACAAAAGCAAACCCCCGCTGCGTGAGCAGCGGGGGTTTGGGGATAAAGCCCCTGGCGATGACCTACTCTCGCATGGCTTGAGCCACACTACCATCGGCGCAGCTGCGTTTCACTTCCGAGTTCGGGATGGGATCGGGTGGTTCCACAGCGCTAATTTCACCAGGGAGAGGGTTGGAGGGTCGCTATCCGTTGGAGCAGGATAAAGCGCCAGCCTCTCGTAGGTCTTGTGACGTAGCGTGCACTTGGGTCTATCGACATGTCATGTCGGCCAAGGCAACTTGAGGTTATATGGTCAAGCCACACGGATCATTAGTATCAGTTAGCTCAACGCGTTGCCGCGCTTACACACCTGACCTATCAACCACGTAGTCTACATGGTTCCTTCAGGGGGCTTGTGCCCCGGGAAGTCTCATCTTGAGGCGCGCTTCCCGCTTAGATGCTTTCAGCGGTTATCGCTTCCGAACATAGCTACCCGGCAATGCCACTGGCGTGACAACCGGAACACCAGAGGTTCGTCCACTCCGGTCCTCTCGTACTAGGAGCAGCCCCTCTCAAACTTCCAACGCCCATGGCAGATAGGGACCGAACTGTCTCACGACGTTCTGAACCCAGCTCGCGTACCACTTTAAATGGCGAACAGCCATACCCTTGGGACCGACTACAGCCCCAGGATGTGATGAGCCGACATCGAGGTGCCAAACACCGCCGTCGATATGAACTCTTGGGCGGTATCAGCCTGTTATCCCCGGAGTACCTTTTATCCGTTGAGCGATGGCCCTTCCATACAGAACCACCGGATCACTAAGTCCTACTTTCGTACCTGCTTGATCCGTCGATCTTGCAGTCAAGCACGCTTATGCCTTTGCACACAGTGCGCGATGTCCGACCGCGCTGAGCGTACCTTCGAGCTCCTCCGTTACTCTTTAGGAGGAGACCGCCCCAGTCAAACTACCCACCATACACGGTCCCCGACCCGGATAACGGGCCTAGGTTAGAACGTCAAGCACGACAGGGTGGTATTTCAAGGATGGCTCCACTGCAGCTGGCGCCACAGTTTCATAGCCTCCCACCTATCCTACACAGACGAACTCAACGTTCAGTGTAAAGCTATAGTAAAGGTTCACGGGGTCTTTCCGTCTTGCCACGGGAACGCTGCATCTTCACAGCGATTTCAATTTCACTGAGTCTCGGGTGGAGACAGCGCCGCTGTCGTTACGCCATTCGTGCAGGTCGGAACTTACCCGACAAGGAATTTCGCTACCTTAGGACCGTTATAGTTACGGCCGCCGTTTACTGGGGCTTCGATCAAGAGCTTCGCCTTGCGGCTGACCCCATCAATTAACCTTCCAGCACCGGGCAGGCGTCACACCCTATACGTCCACTTTCGTGTTTGCAGAGTGCTGTGTTTTTGATAAACAGTCGCAGCGGCCTGGTCACTTCGACCATCGCCAGCTATAGCCCGCATGGGCCACCGGCAATGGTGCACCTTCTCCCGAAGTTACGGTGCCATGTTGCCTAGTTCCTTCACCCGAGTTCTCTCAAGCGCCTGAGAATTCTCATCCTACCCACCTGTGTCGGTTTACGGTACGGTCTGCGTAAGCTGAAGCTTAGGAGCTTTTCCTGGAAGCGTGGTATCAGTGACTTCGTCTTAAAGACTCGTCTCGGTGCTCGGTCTTGAAGGATCCCGGATTTGCCAAAGATCCAAACCTACCGCCTTTCCCCAGGACAACCAACGCCTGGTACACCTAACCTTCTCCGTCCCTCCATCGCACTTACGCGAGGTGCAGGAATATTAACCTGCTTCCCATCGACTACGCATTTCTGCCTCGCCTTAGGGGCCGACTCACCCTGCGCCGATTAACGTTGCGCAAGGAAACCTTGGGCTTTCGGCGTGCGGGTTTTTCACCCGCATTATCGTTACTCATGTCAGCATTCGCACTTCCGATACCTCCAGCAAGCTTCTCAACTCACCTTCACAGGCTTACGGAACGCTCCTCTACCGCGCATAACAAAGTTATGCACCCCAAGCTTCGGTTCTGTGCTTAGCCCCGTTAAATCTTCCCCGCAGACCGACTCGACCAGTGAGCTATTACGCTTTCTTTAAAGGGTGGCTGCTTCTAAGCCAACCTCCTGGCTGTCTGTGCCTTTCCACATGGTTTTCCACTTAGCACAAAATTTGGGACCTTAGCTGTGGGTCTGGGTTGTTTCCCTTTTCACGACGGACGTTAGCACCCGCCGTGTGTCTCCCATACAGTCCGTCTCGGTATTCGGAGTTTGCAATGGTTTGGTAAGTCGCGATGACCCCCTAGCCATAACAGTGCTCTACCCCGAGAGGATACATATGAGGCGCTACCTAAATAGCTTTCGAGGAGAACCAGCTATCTCCGGGTTCGATTAGCTTTTCACTCCTAATCACACCTCATCCCCTACCTTTGCAACGGGAGTGGGTTCGGGCCTCCAGTGCGTGTTACCGCACCTTCACCCTGGGCATGACTAGATCACCCGGTTTCGGGTCTACTGCCCGCGACTATGCGCCCTTATCAGACTCGGTTTCCCTTCGCCTCCCCTATACGGTTAAGCTTGCCACGAACAGTAAGTCGCTGACCCATTATACAAAAGGTACGCAGTCACTCTTTCGAGCTCCTACTGCTTGTACGCACA
>CP019797.1:0-57500 GCA_002951995.1 Stenotrophomonas acidaminiphila | reverse complement strand
GCCAGCGTTCACTCTGAGCCAGGATCAAACTCTTCACTTAAAACTACATGCCCGAAGGCAAATGCTTTAGCTGCAGATGTTCAATCTCTGGCAACGTTTCGCTTGCTTTAACAAACTATTCATTGCTTGATCAAACGTCTGCAAGATGGACAGTCATCCACTCCTGCAGGCGCCCTCACAAGATACCTGCGCATACTTTCAAAGAACTTCGGAATCGGCCTCAGCGCCTTCTTCCCAGTGCCCGACGTTTCCGTCCGAGCGAGCCGCCCATTATAGCCGGCTTTTCCGCTTCGTCAACACCTCGCTTCGAGGTCCGACTCCGCTGCTCCAACCGCAAACCCGAGGGCTTTTCGTCGAAGCGAGCCGCCTATTATGGCAGCCTTTTCGTTGCCGTCAACACCCTGTTTCGAGGAAGTTGCCGCCGCTTCGTGGTTGCCGTCACCGGAGTGACTGGCGCCGTGAAGCGAGGGAGCGAATTCTAGACATGTTTGTGAAATGTGCAATCACTTTCTGCGTCTGCGGCGCCGGAAGTGCGTTGGCGCCAGACTCGGCAAGGTCGCCGGCCGCCACGGCCCTCTGGCAGCGCTGCGGCAGGGGGCGCGGTGCTGGCGTCCCTCCTATGCATGTGGGGCCATGCTTGCGGCGCGGCCGGGTGGCCGGCCGCGCCGCTGGGCCACAATGGGGGTCTTTCCTTCCCTGCACCGCACGATGGCCGATTCCACACCGCGCTCGCTGTTACGTGATCTTTCGCTCCCGGCGGTGGTGGCCGGCTTCATCACGGTCCTGGTGGGCTTCGCCAGTTCGGCGGTGATCGTGTTCCAGGCGGCGCAGGCGGTCGGCGCCGGTCAGGCGGAGATCGCCTCGTGGATGTGGGCGCTGGGCATCGGCATGGGCGTGACCTGCATCGGCCTGTCGCTGCGCTACCGCATGCCGGTGGTGACGGCCTGGTCCACGCCCGGCGCTGCGATGCTGGTGGTCGGCGCCGCGGGGCTGCCGCTGTCCGACGCGATCGGCGCGTTCGTACTGGCCGCGTTGATGGGCACGCTGGCCGGCTTCTCCGGCGTATTCGAGAAAGCGATGCGGCGCATCCCGGTGTCGCTGGCCTCGGGCATGCTGGCCGGCGTGCTGCTGCGCTTCGGGCTGGACGTGTTCGTCTCGGTGGGCACCCAGCCGTTGCTGGTCCTGGCGATGTTCGCCACCTACCTGGGCGGACGCCGGCTGGCGCCGCGCTACGCGGTGATCGCCACCCTGCTGGTGGGCGTGGCCATCGCCGGCAGCCAGGGGTTGATGCACATGGACCAGGTGCAGCTGCAGTGGGCGCGGCCGCTGTTCACGATGCCGACGCTGTCGTGGGCGGCGGTGTTCGGCATCGCGTTGCCGCTGTTCATCGTCACCATGGCCTCGCAGAACGTCCCCGGCGTGGCGGTGTTGAAGGCTTCCGGCTACGACGCGCCGATATCGCCGGTGGTGGGCTGGATCGGCGTGGTCAATACGCTGCTGGCGCCATTCGGCGGGTACGCACTGAACCTGGCGGCGATCACCGCGGCGATCTGCATGGGCCGCGACGTGCACGAGGACCGGGCGCGGCGCTACCCGGCGGCGGTGAGCGCGGGCGTGTTCTATATCGTGATCGGGCTGTTCGGGGCGACGGTGGCGGCGGTGTTCGCCGCCTTCCCCAGAGAGCTGGTCGCCACCCTGGCCGGCATTGCGCTGCTCGGCACCATCGGCAACAGCCTGGCGGTGGCGCTGAAGGATGAGGGCGAGCGCGAACCGGCGCTGGTGACGTTCCTGGTGACGGCCTCGGGGCTGTCGATGGCCGGGATCGGGTCGGCGTTCTGGGGGCTGGTGGCGGGGGTGGTCGCGTTGCTGGTGTTGCGGCGGCCGGCGCGCTGACGTTCCGGCCCTCTCGCCCACCCCTCTCCGGCGGAGAGGGGCTTCAAAGGCAAGGGCGTTACAGCGGCCGGACCTCGAATACCTGTCTCAGCGTGTGGCGGCCGCCCGGCGCCAGTTCGATCACGTCCGGGCCGACGTTGCCGGCTTCGACGCACACGTAGTTGCGCCAGCCGGCGCCGATGTCGTCCATCTTCGCGGCGGCCGCTTCGCCGGCGTTCCAGACAACGGCGGAACGGCTGCCTTGGGTGGTGATGTCGATGCTGCGGCCGAAACCCGGGTCGCGCAGCACGTAGTGGCCGCGCGCCTGGGTGTAGATGCGGTCGCTGCGGCCTGGATCGCGCGGGTCGCGCAGGTTCCAGTCGCCCTGCTGGACATGGGCGTTGCCGCCGTCGAGCTTGTCCAGGTAGGTCAGGCCATCCAGCCCGGCGACGTCGACCTTGAGCGCATCGCTGACGTTGAAGTAGTTGTGCAGCGCCTGGGTGAAGACCGCCGGCTGGCTGCCGGTGTTCTCGGTGATGAGTTCCTGTTCCAGCGTGCGGCCGATGCGCAGGTTCATGGTCAGGCGCAGCGCCAGGCCTTCCAGCGCCGGCGGTGCCAGGGTCAGCAGCACGGTGCCGTCGGCCTCGCGCCGGGCATCGCGCAGTTCCCATGGCACGGTGCGCACGAAACCGTGCGAGGGCACGTCGCTGCCCTGCCCCTGCCTGGCGAAGTACGGCCAGCACACCGGGCTGCCGCCACGGATCGGGGTGGGCGGCTGCTTCGCGGCAGGCGAAAGCCAGAGGACGTCGCGGCCGCCCGCGGGCACGAATGACAGCAGCTGGCCGCCGAATACGCTGATCGCCGCGGTGGAGAACGGGGTTTCCACCTTCCAGGCGGTGAAGCCGTTGAAGTCGCCTGTGGCCAGGCCCTGCACATCCTTCATCGGAACCTTGCTCCGTACGATTGCTGAGTGGACGAACCGCGAATGGTCGGCGGGCAGCCGGAACACGGTGGGGGTTGCCTGCGTGGCCTCGCGCAACGCCTGCAGGATGCGGCTGCCGGCACGGCCATCGGCATCCTGCCAGCCCAACCGCTGTTGTTCGAGGCGGATCGCACGGCGGGTGGCGTCGCCGACCATGCCGTCGGCGCTGCCGATGTCGTGGCCACGCGCGAGCAGCAGGCCCTGCAGTTCACGGCGCTCGGCGCGGCCCAGGCCGGGGTCGTCGGTGGGCCAGGCGGCCAGCAGTCCCGTGCCGCCGCGCAGGCGGTCGGCCAGGGTGGCGATGGCCAGTGCGTAGCTCTCGGCCGCGTTGTAGGAATAGATCGCGTCGTAGTTGCGGAACACCAGCAGCGCCGGCCCCGCGCTGCCCGCCGGCAGCAGCAGCGCGGCGGGGCTGTCGTCGGCTATTGCGGTGGCCTGCAATGCGCCCCCGTCGACCGCGGTGATGCCCAGCGCGCGCCATGCCGCCAGCGGCCTGCGCTTGCCGCGCCCGGCCATGCCGGCGTCGAAACCGGCGGGAATGCGTACTTCGATGCCCCAGGGCTGGCCGCTGCGCCACCCCGACTGCTTGAGGTAGTTGGCGGTGGAGGCCAGCGCATCGGGGATGCTGGCGACCAGATCGCGGCGGCCATCGCCGTCGCCGTCGACCGCGATGCGCGCGTAGGTGGATGGCATGAACTGGGTCTGGCCGAAGGCGCCGGCCCAGGAGCCGGTGAGGCCATCGGCGACCAGGTCGCCCTGGTCGATCAGCCGGAGCAGCGCCAGCAGTTCGCTGCGGAAGAACGCCTGGCGGCGCCCGTTGCAGGACAGGGTCGCCAGCGACTGCAGCAGCGGACGCTTGCCGGCAACCCGGCCGTAGTCGCTCTCCACGCCCCATACCGCGACCACGGTGGCCGGATCGACGCCGAACCCGGTGGCGATCCGCTCCAGCAGTGCGCGATGCGTGTCGAGCATGGTGCGGCCGTCGGCCACGCGCTGTGCATCCACCAGCGCGGCGAGGTAGTCCCAGATCGGGGTGGTGAATTCGGGTTGGGCATCAAGCAGCGCCAGCACGCCCAGGTCCGGCGTGACTTCGACGAACAGCGCGTCGAAGCGTTCGCCGGCCATGCCCTGGGCCTGCGCCGCGGCACGCAGGCCCGCGCCGCAGCTGCCGAAGTCGGCGATGGCGGCATGCGCCTGCGGCGCGACGGCAAGCACGGCGGCCAGGCCCAGTGCCGGCAATCCCCGCAACGATTTCATGCAACGGCTCCCTGCCAGCGCGGAACGGACCCCGATGATAAGAGGCACCGCGCCTGCCGTGGGGTTCAGGCCGGCCGCAGCAGGCGCAGGCCGAACATGCGCTCGGGCGCGTCCCAGGCCGCGGCCACCCGCAGTCCGGCCGCCGCGGTCATCGCCGCGAACTGCGCGTCGTCGTACTTGTGGCTGTATTCCACGTGCATGGCTTCCTCGCGCGCGAAAGCAAAAGCCTGCCCGGCCACGTGCACCACCTGCGCGCGGCAGCTGACCAGCGAGGTTTCGATGCGGCGCCATGGCACCACGTAGCGCGCGCGATGGGCGAAGCCGGCCAAGTCGAAGTCGCTGCCGATCTCGCGGTTCAGCCGCACCAGCAGGTTGAGGGTGAAGTCGGCGGTGACCCCGGCGGCATCGTTGTAGGCGGCCTCGATGAGCGCGGGGTCCTTGTCCAGGTCGATGCCGATCAATGCCAGCCCTTCCGGCCCCATCGCCTGGCGCATGCCATGCAGGATCGACACCGCCGCCGCTTCGGTGAAATTGCCCAGGGTCGAGCCGGGGAAGAACAGCAGCGTGCGCCGCGCCGCGCGGCGTGGGGGCGGCAGCGCGGGCAGCGCGGTGAAGTCGGCGCAGACCGGCAGCATCTCGATGGCGGGAAAGTCCACCGCCAGCGCGCGGACGCTGTCCAGCAGCGCGGTGCGCGAGATCTCCACCGGGGTATAGGCCACCACGTCTTCCAGTGCCTGCAGCAGCAGCCGGGTCTTGCGGCCGCTGCCGCTGCCGTACTCCACCACCCGCACCCGCGGCCCCGCATGCGCGGCGATCTGCGGCAGTACCCGCGGCAGCAGGTCCAGCTCGGCCCGGGTGAGGTAGTACTCCGGCTGCCGGGTGATGCACTCGAACAGCGCCGAGCCGCGCGCATCGTAGAAATACTTGGAGGGCAGCGCGCGCGGCCGCGCCGACAGCCCGGCGAGCACGTCGGCGGTGATGGTGGCCCGGTCGGGACGGTGGTCCAGCAACCCCTCCAGCAACGGATCGGCACTGCCCATTTCAGAGGTCCCTGGCCAGGCGCAGGCCGGCGAACTGCCAGCGTGCCGACGGCGGGAAGAAGTTGCGGTAACTGGCACGCACGTGTCCGGCCGGCGTGGCGCAGCTGCCGCCGCGCAGCACGAACTGGCCGCACATGAACTTGCCGTTGTACTCACCCGCACTGCCAGGCAGCGCGCGGAAGCCGGGATAGGCGGCATACGCGCTGCCGGTCCATTCCCAGACATCACCGAACAGCTGCCGCGGGATGCCGGGTTCAATGGCCGCGGCGGCAGCCGGGTGCAGCAGGCCGGCGTCGGCGAAGTTGCCGGCCAGCGGCGCCGCCGCAGCCGCGGATTCCCACTCGAATTCGGTGGGCAGGCGCGCGCCGGCCCAGCGCGCGCAGGCGTCGGCTTCGAACCAGCTGAGGTGGCAGACCGGCGCATCCGGATCCAGCGCGCGCCAGCCGCCCAGGGTGTATTCGCGCTCCAGCGCCGGGTCCCAGTACAGCGGGCGGCACCATTGCCCGGCCTGCAGCTGCGCCCAGCCGTCGCTCATCCACAGCAGCGGGTCGCGGTAGCCGCCGTCGTCGATGAAGGCGCGGTATTCGGCGTTGCTCAGCGGACGGTCGGCCAGCGCGTGCGCCGGGACCAGCACGCGGTGCCGCGGCGACTCGTTGTCGTAGGCGAAGGTGGCGTGCGCCGGCCAGGCGGGGGCGCCGATCTCGACGAGGCGTTCGGGGCGTTCGATCCACAGCGCGGGCCCGCCTGCCGGCGCGGCGCGCGGCGCCGGCAGGTCGTCGCGGTAGGCCGGCTGCAGCGGGTTGCTCCACAGTGCGTGCTTGATGTCGGTCAGCAGCAGTTCCTGGTGCTGCTGCTCGTGTTGCAGGCCCAGCAACAGCAGCCGTTGCGCCGGGTCATCCAGGCTGCCGGCGCGCAGGCACTGGCCGATGCGCTCGTCGACCCGGGCGCGGTACGCCAGCACCTGCGCCAGCGGCGGCCGCGACAGCAGCCCGCGTTGCGCGCGCGCATGCGCCGGGCCCACGCTCTGGTAGTAGCTGTTGAACAGGACCTGCCACTGCGGGTGCAGCGGCTGGTAACCGGGCGGGCGGGCGAGCACGAACTGCTCGAAGAACCAGGTGGTGTGCGCCAGGTGCCATTTGGCGGGGCTGGCGTCGGCCATGCTCTGCACCATGGCATCCTCGGCCGACAGCGGCGCCGCCAGGTCCAGGCTGGCCTGGCGCACGGCGCGGTAGCGCTCGGCCAGCGTGGGCGGCGTTGTCGCAGCGCTGGACGCCTTCAGCAATGCGGCACTGGAAATCTGCATGCCCCGAGCTTAGCGATGCCCGGTTAGCGCGGCGTCATCGGCGCCGGGCGGGGTTCAGGCAAGCGCGTCCAGGTAATACCAGCGGCCGTCCTGGCGCACGAAGCGGCTGTGTTCGGCCAGGCGCACGGCACTGCCGCCGCCGATGCGGTAGCGGGCGACGAACTCCACCTCGGCGGTGTCGGTGCCGGTGACCCGGTGCCGCTTCACGTCCAGGCCCAGCCATTGCGTGCGCTGGCCCGGCGCATCCTCCAGCGACAGCACCTGCGGCCGCGTATCGGCATGCCAGGTGGCCAGCAGGTAGTCGCGGTTTCCGCTGACGTAGGCGCAGTAGCGCGAACGCATCAGCGCCTCGGCATCCGGCGCGGGCTCGCCGGCATGCCAGCGCGCGCAGCAGTGGCCGTGGGGGCGGCCGGAGCCGCAGGGACAAGGGGAGCTCGGGGTGATCGGCATGCGCGTATTTTCCCTCCCCGCCAGCGCCGCGGCCAGCCGGCACCGGCGTATGCTGTCGCGCCCCCCGTTCAGGTCCGACCATGCTGGAACTCCTGCCCGCCGAGCTGCCCTGGCTGCTCGCCATCGCCTTCATCGCCGGACTGGTGGACGCCGCGGTCGGTGGCGGCGGGTTGATCCAGCTGCCGGGCCTGTTCACGGTGCTGCCACAGCACACGCCGGCCGCACTGCTGGGCACCAACAAGTTCAGCTCGGTGTTCGGCACCGGTGCGGCGACCTGGCGCTACGCACGTTCGGTGCGGTTCCCGTGGCGGCCGGTGCTGCTGGCCGCGGCGACCGCGTTCGTGTTCGCCTTCCTCGGCGCCACCGCGGTCAGCCTGCTGGCCAAGGACGCGGTGCGCCCGCTGGTGCTGGCGCTGCTGATCGTGATGCTCGGCTACACGCTGGCGAAGAAGGACTTCGGCGCCCTGCACCGCCCGCGCGAGGTCGGCCGCCGCGAACTGGGCATCGCGCTGGCGATGGGCGCGGTGATCGGCTTTTACGACGGCTTTTTCGGTCCGGGCACCGGCAGTTTCCTGATCTTCCTGTTCATCCGCTTCTTCGGCCTGGATTTCCTGCGTGCGTCGGCCGCCTCCAAGGTGGTCAACCTGGCCACCAACGTGGCCGCGCTGTCGTTCTTCGTGCCCAGCGGCAACGTGCTGCTGGCCTTCGCGGTGCCGATGGCGGCGGCCAACGTCGCCGGTTCGGTGACCGGCACCCGGCTGGCGCTGCGCGGTGGCACGCCGCTGATCCGCAAACTGTTCCTGTTGCTGGTGGTGGTGCTGATCGCGCGCATGGCGTGGGACACGTTCGCCGGCTGAACGCAGCAGAACGGCCGGACCGCAGCCGATGCCACCACCACGGGCGGATGTGGATGATGGGGTGATGGCGGCCCTCCCCGGCCGCCCGGAGACCCCCCATGCAACTGGATTTTTCCGGCAAGGTCGCGCTGGTCACCGGCGCCGCCTCGGGCATCGGCGAGGCCGTCGCCCGGCAGCTGGCCGCCGGCGGCGCGCAGGTCGTCGTCGCCGACCTCCACCGCGACGCCGCCGAGCGGGTGACCGCGAGCATCGGCGCCCGCGCCCGTGCGCGCCAGCTGGACATCAGCGACGCCGACGCGGTGCGGCAACTGGTGGACGCCACCGTGGCCGAGTACGGCGGGCTGCACCTGGCGGTCAACAACGCCGGCATCGGCGGCGCCAGCCAGGCCACCGCCGACTACCCGCTGGAGGAATGGCACCGCGTGCTGGGAGTGAACCTGCACGGGGTGTTCTATTCGATGAAGTACGAGATCGCCGCGATGCTGGCCGGCGGCGGCGGGGCGATCGTCAACATGGCCTCGATCCTGGGCAGCAACGGCTGGGCTGGGTCCACCGCCTACGTGGCGGCCAAGCACGCGCTGGTGGGCATGACCAAGACTGCGGCGCTGGAGTACTCGGCGCGCGGGCTGCGCATCAACGCGGTCGGCCCCGGGTTCATCGACACGCCGCTGCTGGCCGGCATGGACCGCGCGGCCTACGACGGCCTGGTCGCGCTGCACCCCGCCGGGCGCCTGGGCAAGGCCGAAGAGGTGGCGGCGCTGACCTGCTTCCTGCTTTCCGAGCAGGCGTCGTTCATCAGCGGCAGCTACCACCTGGTCGACGGCGGCTACTCGGCGCGCTGAGCCGCCGCGGCCGGTGGTGGCCGCATGCGCGGGGCCCGGCGGTTGCCGTCCGTCGGGTCCAACGGCGTCTTCACTTGTCCGCTCCTAACGAATTGCTTACATATCGCCCACGCCCGTCATGGTGGCGGGCGAGGTAGTCCGGCAATCCAAGGAGCTTCCCGATGACGTCGTTATCGCTGCATCCGCACCGCCTGACCAGAGCCATACAGCTTTCCCTGTTGTGCCTGTTGCCTGCCGTCGCCACCGCACAGGAAGCCACCAGCGCCCGCACCCTGGACACGATCCAGGTCACCGGCACCCGCATCAAGAAGGCCGAACTGGAAACCCAGGTGCCGGTCCAGGTGCTCACCCGCGAGACCATCGACCGTACCGGCTACACCTCGGTGGCGGACGTGGTGCAGCACCTCACCGCCAGTGGCGCCTCGTTGAGTACCAAGCTCAATTCCAGCGGCAACTTCGGCTTCCCGCCCGATGGCGGCGGCGTCGGTGCCGGCGCGGCGACGGTGGACCTGCGCCACCTCGGCCCCAAGCGCGTGCTGGTGCTGGTGGACGGCATCCGCTGGGTCAATGAATCCTCCGGCTCGGGCGTGGGCGCGTCGGTGGACCTGAACACGATTCCGCTGGCGCTGGTCGAGCGCATCGAAGTGCTGGAGGACGGCGCCTCGTCGATCTACGGTTCCGATGCCATCGCCGGCGTGGTCAACATCATCACCCGCAAGAACGTCGACGGCGGCCGCGTCGAGGTCCAGTACGGCGACTACAACCTCAAGGGTGGCGGCACCAGCGGCGTGGACTTCAGCTTCGGCGGCAGCGGCGACCGCGCGCAGTGGGTGGTCGGCGCGTCGTATTTCAAGCAGAAGGAAATCTCCTCGGCCGAGTACCTGTGGGCACGCGAGCCGGTGCCGGGCACCGGGCTGGCCAACGGCAGCTCGGCCACGCCCGGAGGGCGGTCGGTATTCGCGCCAGCCGATGGCAACAACACCTACGGCGGGCTGTGCCCGTTGGCCAAGGACGACAACGGCAATCCGATTCCCGGCTCGGCCACCTGCAACATCACCCTGCCCAATGGCGCCAACTATGCCGGAAACGGTTTTCCCGGAAATTTCATTCCGTTCACCACCGCGAACCGCTTCAACTTCGCGCCGTACAACCTGCTGCTGACCCCGAACGAGCGCAAATCGGTGTTCGGCCAGGTGCGCTTCGACTTCACCCCGGCGGTCAGCGGCTGGTTCCGTGGCCTGTACAGCGAGCGCACGTCGGCCAACCAGGCGGCGCCGGAGCCGATCTTCCTGGGCACCGATGCCGGCGTGTACAACGAATGGGCCGAGACCCGGCTGGTGATTCCCGCCAACCAGCGCTACAACCCGTTCGGCTTCGACCTGACCACCATCGGCCCGGACGCCAACCTGTTCCTGATCGGGCGCCGCCCGGTCGAAGGCGGGCCGCGCCGCTACGAGCAGGACGTCAAGACCTGGTACGCCGCCGGTGGGCTGGACGGCAGCTTCGAGGTCAACGGCCGGCCGTGGAGCTGGGACATCAACGCCATGTCCAGCCAGAGCAAGGCCACCCAGACCAACACCGGCAGCTACAACATCAAGCACATCAACCAGGCGCTGAGCGACCCGGCGGCGTGCGCGGCCATCGCCGGCTGCGTGCCGCTGAACATCTTCGGCGGCCCCGGCACCATCACCGCGGACATGCTGGCGTGGATCTCGCCGGTGGTGCGCGACCGCAGCAAGAACACCCTGAGCCAGGCCTCGGCCAACATCACCGGCGAACTGGCCGACCTGTGGGCCGGGCCGCTGTCCTTCGCCGCCGGTGCCGAATGGCGCCGCTACAAGGGCGAGTACTACCCCGACCCGATCACCGTGGCCGGTGAATACAACGGCGTGCCGTCGGGCGTCACCATCGGCAGCTATTCGGTGAAGGAAGCCTATGCCGAATTCGACGTGCCGCTGGCGCGCGGCGGCTTCTGGGGCAAGAGCGTGGACCTGAGCGTGGCCGGCCGTTATTCGGACTATTCCACCTTCGGCGGCACCGGCACCGGCAAGATCGGGCTGCGCTGGCAGCCGGCCGATGAACTGCTGCTGCGCATGTCCTTCGCGCAGGGCTTCCGCGCACCGTCCATCGGCGAGTTGTACGGCACCCTGAGCCGCTTCGACGCCACCCTGGTGGACCCGTGCAACAACGCCGCGTCCACCACCCCCAAGTGCGTGGCCGATGGCGTGCCGCCCGGTTACGAGCAGGTCAACCCGCAGATCTCGGTGGTCACCTCCGGCAACCGCGACCTGCAGCCGGAGAAGAGCCGTTCGTTCATGGCCGGCGCAGTGTGGAGCCCGGGCTGGGCCGAGGACAGCGGCTGGGCCAGCAAGCTGGACCTGGGTGTGACCTTCTACCGCCACACCATCGACGGCGCGATCCAGGCACCGGACGCACAGGCGATCCTCAACCGCTGCATCGACAGCCGCGACGCGGTGGCCTGCGCCAGCTACACCCGCAACGAACGCGGGCAGATCGTGCGTTTCGAGGACATCCTCGCCAACCTGGGCACGATCAACACCAGCGGCTGGGACTTCAGCGCGCACTGGCTGCTGCCGGAAACCGGCTGGGGGCAGCTGGGCCTGGACTGGAAGGCCACCTGGGTCACCCGCTACGAGCTAGTCAACGAGTCCGGGCAGGCCGAACCCAAGCGTCCCGGGGTGGAGGTCAACGACAGCTCGATCCCGGAATGGACCTCCAACCTGACCGCCAACTGGGACTACCGCAACTGGAACGCGAGCTGGTCGCTGCGCTACGTCGACCGCCTGCGCGAAAGCTGCGCCGGCGCCAACGGCTTCCCGATCTGCACCGACAGCGCGGCCGACCTGCACTGGCTGGGCGCCACCACCCTGCACGATGCGCAGGTCAGCTGGCGCACCGATGCGTGGATGAAGGGGCTGAAGATCACCGTGGGCGTCAACAACGTGTTCGACAAGAACCCGCCGATCTGCCTGAGCTGCACGCTCAACGGCTACGACCCGGGCACGTACGACCTGCCCGGCCGCTACAGCTACGCCCGGCTCAGCCTGGATTTCTGAGCCGCGGCACCGGCAACGCCGACAGGACGACAAAGGGAGCCGCCAGGCTCCCTTTGTCTTTTGCTGCTCTGCTCCGCTCCGCGACGGCCGCCGCTTACCGGCGGTGCTGGTGCGCCGCGTCCAGCTGGGCCAGCCGGCGCGCGGTGGCGTCATGCACGTCCAGCAGGTCGGCGCGGATTTCCCACAGACCGGCCAGCAGCAGCAATGCCAGCCAGGGCCAATGGCGGCGGAACAACGCGCGCATCGTCATCGCAACCTCCTGTCGTCAACACGTCCATCGTGAAACGCAGCCCCGGTGCCGCGCAACGCGGCTCCTGGCGGCCCCCGACCCTAGCGCAGCAGCGCGCCGGCCAGCCCCATCAGCACCAGCAGCGTCACCGGCAGCATCGACAATACGAAGCCCAGCCCGCGGCTGGACGGGGCGCTCACGTAGGCGCGCCAATAGATGAAACGGCCGACCAGGTACACCGCGCCGATGCCGGCGACCCAGGCGGCCGGCCAGAAGCGCGCGGCGACGAACAGTGCCGGCAGCAACGCGACCAGCAGCTCCAGGGTGTTCATCTGCACCCGGTAGGCGCGCTCGAAGCCCTCGTGGCCACTGACCGCCGGCGCCTTGACCCCGTAGCGGCCGCGCGCGCGCCCGACCATCGCGCCGAAGAACAGGTACTGGGCCACTGCCAGCAACGCCACCAACTCTACGTAATGCATGGTTTCTCCGGGATGTTCGCGGGAATGCGGGGCGCGGGCTCCGCGCCTGCCGGTCGCCTGGCGCGCGGCTCAGCGCCGCGCGTGGCCCACTTCGATGAAGCGCAGGAACTCGGCGCGGGTGCGGGCATCGTCGTGGAAGCTGCCGCGCATGCGCGAGGTGACCATGCTGACGCCGCGCTTGTGGATGCCGCGGGTGGTCATGCACTCGTGCGAGCCCTCCACCACCACGCCCACGCCCAGCGGCTGCAGCACGTCCTGGATGACGTCGGCGATCTGCGCGGTCATCTTTTCCTGCACCTGGAAGCGGCGTGCATAGGCCTCGACCACGCGCGCCAGCTTGGAGATGCCGACCACGCGGCCGTTGGGCACGTAGCCCACGTGCACGCGGCCGATGATCGGCGCCATGTGGTGCTCGCAGTGGCTTTCGTACTCGATGTCGCGCAGCACGATCATCTCGTCGTAGCCGGCCACTTCCTCGAAGGTACGCGCCAGGTATTCACGCGGATCGTCCTGGTAGCCCTTGAACCAGTCGCCATAGGCCTCGGCCACCCGCCGCGGGGTGTCCAGCAGGCCCTCGCGGGCGGGGTCTTCGCCGGCCCAGCGCAGCAGGGTGCGCACGGCCTCCTCGGCCTGGGCCTGGGTGACGGACGGGTTGTTGGAGTCGGCCATGGGTGACGGCGCCTGGATTGCGGGGGTGGACATGCTACCAGCCGGGTGCCGCCGGGGCATCGCGGACGGCGCCCGGAAACGACGAAGGCGCCCGCGGGCGCCTTCGTCCTGGGCGTCGACGCGCTGCGGTTACTGGCTGAGCACGCCCTTCACGTAGGCCACGATCTCCGCGTCCTGCGCGTTGTCGAAGAACGCCTGCTGGAAACGCGCGCCGCCCACGGCCTGCTTCACCAGCGCCGGGTCGATCGACTTCAGGCCGGCGATGAAGTCCTTCGAGGCGCCCTGCTTGACCTGCGCCAGGATGCCGGCGTTGGTCATCTGCGACTCCCGGCGCTCGGCCGGGTAGCCCTGGCCACGCTCGCCGGCGAAAGCCTTCTCGAAGATGTAGCGGATGTTGATCTCCGCGCCCCAGCCGTAGCCCTTGGCGAACGGCAGCGACAGCGCGTTGCCGTTGTTGACCTGGGCGAACAGGAAGGCATCGGTCGGCTCGATGCAGTAACCGCAGTACACGCCCGGCCAGGCGTTGAGCGACATCAGCGCGCCCTGCCCGGTGCCGCAGCCGGCGACCACGAAGTCCACGGCCCGGGCGTTGAGCAGCAGCGCGGCGCAGATGCCCAGGTGGATATAGGTCAGGCGGTGGTCGTTGTCGCCGTCCATGCCGACGTTGAACACCTGGTGGCCCTGCGCGGCGGCCACGGTCTGGAGCTGTTCCAGCACCACCGGGTTCTTGGCGGCCTGGCTGAACTCCTGCATCAAGGCGATCTTCATTGCGTCACTCTCTGTTCGATGGGGAAATGCGTGGCGCGCGGCCGTGGCCGCGCGCCGGGGGATGCCGGATCAGCGCGCCAGCCAGCCGCCGTCGACCGGGATGACCGCGCCGTTGACGTAGTCCGAGGCGCTGGAGGCGAGGAACACGGCCGTGCCGCCGAGGTCTTCCGGCCTGCCCCAGCGGCCGGCCGGGATGCGGTCCAGGATCGCCTTGTTGCGGTCCTCGTCGGCGCGCAGCTGGGCGGTGTTGTCGGTGGCCATGTAACCGGGGGCGATGGCGTTGATGTTCACCCCCTGCTGCGCCCACTCGTTGGCCAGCAGCCGGGTGATGCCGGCGATGCCGCTCTTGGACGCGGTGTAGGACGGCACCCGGATGCCGCCCTGGAAGGACAGCATCGAGGCGATGTTGATGATCTTGCCGCGGCCCTGGGCGATGAAATGCCTGCCGGCGGCCTGGCACATGAAGAACGCGGACTTGATGTTGACGTTCATCACGTCGTCCCAGTCCTTTTCGCTGAACTCCACCGCGTCGGCGCGGCGGATCAACCCGGCGTTGTTGACCAGGATGTCCAGCCCGCCCAGGCCCTCGACGGCTTCGCGCACCACGCGCTCGACCGGTTCGATGCTGATCAGGTTGGCCTCGATGTTGACGAAGCGGCGGCCCAGCGCACGCACCTTCCCGGCGGTCTCCTCGGCCGGGACGATGCCGGCGCCGGCGATGTCGGCCCCGGCGGCGGCCAGCGCCAGCGCGATGCCCTGGCCCAGGCCGGTATTGGCACCGGTTACCAGCGCGACCTTGCCTTCGAGGCTGAATGGATTCGTCATGGTGTTCCTCTCCCTGAGCGGTGGTACGGGGGTGGGTTGCAGTGCCGCGTCCGGCCCGGTGGGCGATGCGGCGCGGTGGGTGCGCGTGGCGGTCCTGGTCGGCCCCGCCGGTTGCGCTGCGGGGCCATCATAGCCAGTTTGGTAACCGGTGTCATTTTGCGCCGCGGAATACTGGCTTTCCTTTCCGGAACAATGGCTTGGGGTCAATCCAGGGGCGGTTGGCAGGAATCGCGCACGATCAGGTGCGGGCGCACGCTGGCGATCTGCAGTGCGGCCTGGCCCTCGGGCTGGATCAGCATCGCCGCAGCGGTGCGGCCGGTATCGCGGGTATTGCGCCGCACCGAGGTCAGCGACGGCCACAGCCGCGAGGCCAGCGGGCTGTCGTCGTAGCCGACCACCGACAGTTCGCGCGGGATGTTGATGCCGGCGCGCATGGCGACCTTGTAGACGCCGGCGGCCATCTCGTCGTTGCCGGTGAAGATCGCGGTCGGGCGCTGCTTGCCGAGCAGCAGCTTCTCGGCCGCGGCCACGCCCGATTCGAAGGTGTAGCCGGCCTCGATGATGCGCGCCGGCGGCAGTTCGATGCCGCGCCGCTGCAGCGCGTCGATGAAGCCGGCGGTGCGCTCGTGCGCCGAGCGGTAGGCCGACGGGCCTGTGATCAGGGCGATGTCGCGGTGGCCGAGCGAAAGCAGGTAATCGGCGGCCTCGGCGGCGCCGTCGCGGTCGTGGGTGATCACCATCTGCGAGGTGTCGTCCAGCGGCAGCGAGGCGATGCGGGTGTAGCGGCAGCCGATCTCCTCCAGCATGTCGGCCAGCGCCTGGTCCTCGGACGCGCGCGGCACCAGGATCACGCCGTGCAGCTTCTGCTGCTGCACGAAGCGCTTCACGCCCTCGATGTAACCGGGGCTGCGGGTGTCGCAGGGGTGCACCACCAGCTCGAAGCTGGAGCCGCGCAGCGCATCGAGCGCGCCGTACTGCATGTCCACCACGTACTGCGCGGTGGGGTTGTCGTAGACCATGCCGATCAGGAACGAGCGCCGGAACGCCAGCCCGCGCGCCAGCGGATCCGGTGCGTAGCCGACCTCGCGCATCAGCGCCTCGACCTTCTCGCGGGTGTCTTTGCGCACCAGCGGCGAGTTGTTGATGATCCGCGACACCGTCTTCTTGGACACACCGGACAGGCGCGCGATGTCGTTGATGGTCGCGGCCCTGCCCAGCGGCCGGGTCGTGGCGTCGGAATCGGCCTTCTTGCGCAATGACATGTCCTTGCAAACCATCCAGCGGAACGGGTTCTGGCGGCGCCGCGCCCCCATGGGGCACGGCGATGTGAGCGGCGCGGCGGCCTCCCGTGGCTGCCGGCGGCATGCGCCGGCGGCAGGGCAGGGAACCCGCGCCAGGCGGTGATGTTAGCCCGAGACGCCGCCGCGGGCCGGAAACGGCGCCTGACTGTTGCGGCCGGCCCGGCTCAGCCGCGCAGCAGCGCCGGCAGCCACAGCGACAGCTGCGGGAAGAACGTCACCACCAGCAGCACCCCCAGCCCGGCCAGCCAGAACGGCCAGATCGTCTTCATGCTCTGGCCGACGGTGATCTTGCCGATCGCGGTGCCGATGAACAGCACCGAGCCCACCGGCGGCGTCACCAGGCCCAGGCCGCCGGTCAGCACCAGCACCAGGCCGAAGTGGATCGGGTCGATGCCATAGGCTTTGGCCACCGGCAGGAAGATCGGGGTGCAGATCAGGATCATCGGCGCCAGGTCCATGAACGTGCCCAGCAGCAGCAGCATCACCACGATCATCAGCAGCACCATGAACTTGCTGTGCGCGAACGACTGCAGGAACGCCACCGCCGCCGCCGGTACCTGCAGGTAGGCCAGCAGCCAGCCGAACACCGCCGCGGTGGCGATCACGAACAGGATCACGCCGGTACTGCGCGCGGCATGGGTCACCGTGTCCAGGAACGCGCGCCAGCGCAGCTGCCGGTACAGCACGGTGGTGACCAGCAGCGCGTAGACCACGGCGATGGCCGCCGACTCGACCGCGGTGAAGATGCCGGCGCGGATGCCGACGAAGATCAGCGCCACCAGCCCCAGCCCGGGCAGCGCGGCGACCAGCCGCAGCAGTACCGCACGCAGGCCGGGGAAGGCTTCCACGCCATAGCCGCGGCGCCGCGCCACGGCGTAGCCGGTGAGCATCAGCACCACCGTCATCAGCAGCGCCGGCACCACGCCGGCGGCGAACAGGTCGGCGATGGACAGGCCGCCGCCGGCCGCGGCCGAGAACAGGATCAGGTTGTGCGACGGCGGCACCAGCAATGCCACCAGCGCCGCGGTGATGCTGACGTTGACCGCGAAGTCGCGGTCGTAGCCGCGCTGCACCATCTGCGGGATCATCGTGCCGCCGACCGCCGAGACATCGGCGATGGCCGAGCCGGAGACGCCGCCGAAGAACAGCGAGGACAGGATCGACACCTGGCCCAGGCCGCCGCGCAGGCGCCCGACCAGCGACGCGGCCAGCGCGATCAGGCGCTCGGAGATGCCGCCGCGCATCATGATCTCGCCGGCGAAGATGAACAGCGGGATGGCGATCAGCGAGGCCGAACCGGTGCCGGCCGAGATCTGCTGCACCAGCACCACGCTGGGCAGGTCCAGGTAGAGCAGGGTGGCCAGCGCGGCGGCGGCCAGCGCATAGGCGACCGGCACGCCGATCAGCAGCAGCGCGGCGAACACCGCGAACAGGATTGCGATACCCATGGTTCAGCGGTCTCCTTCGATGGCGGCCGGCCGCAGCGCCAGCCACAGCCGGTTCAACGCGAACACCACCATCAGCGCGCCGCCCAGGCTCAGCGGCAGGTAGTTCACGCTCTGTGGCAGGTGGGCGCCGGCGGCCTTGATGTGCAGGCCGTCGATCCACAGCACCCAGCCCCACCAGGCGATCACCGCGCCGATGCTGGCCACCACCAGCGGCACCAGCGCATCGACCACGCGCCGCGCCAGCGGGTTGAGGTGCTCGGCCAGCAGGAAGAAGCCGAAGTGGCGGTGGGTATGCACGCCCGCGGCCGCGCCCATGCTCATCGCGGTGCTCAGCAGCAGCAGCGTCACCGGCTCGGTCCAGCTGGGCGAGTCGTTGATCACGTAGCGGGCGAACACCTGCCAGCCCTGCACCACCACCAGCCCCAGCAGGGCGACGACGGCGATGTGGATGACGACGGTGGCCAGGGCTTCCAGCGCGCGCTGCGGGCCGGCCTGGGTACTGCGGAAAGTGGCTTCGGTCATCGCTGCGGATCCTCAGGCGAAATCGCGGATGCGGCGGTGCAGGGCGGCGATCTCCGGCTGCTGCAGGAAATCGCGCAGCAGCGGCGCGGCGGCCTCGCGGAACGCGGCGATGTCCACCGCGTTGGCCTTCACGCCGTGCGCCAGCACCGCTTGCCGCGCCTTGTCCTCGGACGCATCCCATTCGCCACGCATCACCTGCACCGACTGCCGCGCCAGCTCCAGCAGCAGGCGGCGGTCGCCCGGCGCCAGCGCGTCGAAGCTGCGCCGCGACATCAGCAGCACGTCCGGCGCATGCGAATGCTGGCTTTCGGACCAGTAGTGCGCGGCCTCGAAGTGGCGGCTGGAGTGGAAGCTGCGCATGTTGTTCTCGGCGCCGTCGATCATGTGCGTCTCCATGCCGGAGAACGTGTCGCCCAGCGACATCGGCGTCGGGTTGGCGCCGAACAGGCGCATCAGCTGCAGGAAGATGTCCGAGCTGGCCACGCGCAGCTTCAGGCCGTGCAGGTCGCGCGGCGCCACGATCGGATGCCTGGTGTTGTAGAAGCAGCGCGCGCCGGAATCGTAGATCGCCAGGCCGACCAGGCCGCGCTGCTCGAAGCCGGCCAGCACCGCGTCGGCAATGCCGCCGTCCAGCGCGCGGCGCATGTGCGCGACCGAATCGAACACGTAGGGCAGGCACAGCGCGCGGGTCAACGGGAACGCGTTGTTCAATGCCCCGAGTAGACCCGGGTGATGTCGATGGCGCCGAAGCGCGCCATGTCGATCGCTTCCGACTCGCGGCCTAGCTGGCCGGAGTGGTACTGCGCCAGCCGCAGCCGGCCACCGGTTTCGCGCTCGAGCTGCTGCCCGATCCATCGGACCGCGGTGACCGTGGGGTAGTCCGCCACGTGGACGTCGGAGGCGGTGAGCAGGCGGCCCTCGCCGGCGGTCCCGCGGCCACTACCCGCACAGGCCACCAGCGCCGGCGCGGCAAGCGCGCCCAGCCCGGTGGCAAGAAAATTTCTGCGATTGATCATCGAACCCCCTCCACGTGCATCCATCGTGGCCGCCGCTCAGCCGGCGGCCACCGCCCTGCAGGCAATCTCGCCATGGCCCTCGAAGCGGATCACGGCCTGCTGGCCGACCGCAATGTCGTGGATGCCGGTGGCGTTGCCGGTGGCGATCAGGTCGCCGCGGCGCAGCGGCCGGCCGCGGCGCGCCGAGCGCGCCAGCGCGAACGCATAGGCCGCGCGCAGGCCGCCGGGCAGGTTGCCGGCGCCGCCGGTGCCCACCACCACCCCGTCGATCTCGGTGCGCGCCAGCAGCCGCGCTTCGTCCAGCCGCGTCCAGTCCACGATTTCCGTGCCCAGCACCAGGCCATTGTTGTTGCCGAAGTCGGACACCACCACCCGCGGCCCCAGCACGTTGATCGTCGCCAGCGGGCTGCTGGCCACTTCCACCCCGGTGAACAGGCGCGCGGGCAGGGCGGCGGCCTCGGCTGGCGTCCAGTCGAGCTTGCCGGCCGGTGCGTCGGCGTCGAGCCGCAGCACGTACTCGGCCTCGACCGCGGCGAACCCACCGGCGCCGGAGAACACCGGGATGTCCACGATGCCACCGGTAGCATTCCAGAGCTGGCGCGCGAACACCGGGCCCAGCAGGCGCTCGTCGCCGGATGCGTCGCGGCGCTCGGGCGCGATATAGCCGACCTTCCAGCCGACCACCGCATCGCCCCAGCGGCCGATCGCCAGGTCCTGCACCTGATAGGCGGTGACCAGGTCGGCCGGGATCGTGCCGGGAAAATCATCGAGCGAACGCCCGGCGCGGCGCGCGTCCACGAACTGGCGGGCGATGTCGTCCAGCGCGGCGGTCGGGGCCGGTTGGCCTTGGTCGATGCTCAAGTGGCTCTCCTGGTGGCGTTGCTGCACCGCCCATCGACAGTGCTGTGGTTGCTGTATATGGTAAACCGGTGTCATCTGGCAATACGCATCGCATCACGGCCATCCCCGTTCCGCATCGCGAGACTCCCCATGTCCCTGACCCTGCTTGGCAGATCCTTGTTGTTATTGGCTTTTTGCCTGAATTGCGGTGGCGCCGCCGCCGCCCCGGGCGACGGCCCGGACGGTGAACCGGTCTCGGGATCGGCACGGCGGATCGCGCTGTGGCCGAACGGGGTGGCACCGGGGGACAAACCTCTCGCCCAGGCCGCGCGGATCGTCGAACGCAGCACCGACCCGGCGCTGCCGGACCGCTACATCACCCATGTCAGTGCGCCCTATCTGGTCATGTACCGGCCAGCCCGGCCCAACGGCACCGCACTGCTGGTGACGCCCGGGGGGGCTACCAGCGCGTGGTGCTGGACAAGGAGGGCTCGGCGCTGGTGCCGGCCTTCGTCGAGCAGGGCGGCATCACCCTGTTCGTGCTGCGCTACCGGCTGCCGGGCGAGGGGCGCGACGACCGCGAGGCGGCGCTGGCCGATGCGCAGCGCGCATTGCGCCTGATCCGCACGCGCGCCGGCGAGTGGCAGCTGGACCCGCGGCGCATCGGCGTGATCGGCTTCTCCGCCGGCGGGCACCTGGCCGCGCGGCTCGGCAACGGCTTCGACCAGCCCGCCTACCCGGCCACCGACGCCATCGACCGCGCCAGTGCGCGCCCGGATTTCCAGCTGCTGGTGTATCCGGTGATCGACATGGCCGGCGCGGACGCGCACCCCGGTTCGCGCGAACGGCTGCTCGGCGCGCGACCGGAGCCGGCGCTGCAGCGGCGTTATTCGATGCAGGACCAGGTCCGTGCCGACACGCCACCCACTTTCCTGGTGCATGCCGGTGACGATGCGGCGGTGCCGGTCGGCAACAGCCTGGCGTTCTACTCGGGCCTGCTCCGCGCCGGGGTCCCGGCCGAGCTGCACGTGTTCCCGCATGGCGGCCATGGCTTCGGCACCCGTGGCATCGCCGGCCTGACCACCGCCGCCTGGCCGCGGCTGGCACTGGACTGGATCGCCGCGCAGGGAACGGAGCGCATGCCATGAACGCCAGGCCCGACGATCCGCAACGGCGCCGGCTGCTGCGCGCCGGCGCACTGTGTTCGCTCGGCGCGGGGCTGGCCGCTGCGGTCCCGGCCGGCGCCGCGCGCGGGCAGGCGAGTCCGCTCGCACGCGTGCGCGGCGGCCGTATCGCCGGGCAGACCGAGCAGGGCATCCATGTGTTCCGCGGCATTCCCTACGGCGCGGACACCGCACCGCGGCGCTTCCAGCCGGCAGTACAGGAAGCCCCCTGGCGCGGCATACGCGACGCCTTGGCTCCTGGCCCGGCGGCGCCGCAGACCAGTGGCGAAGGCCCGGGCAGCGAGGATTGCCTGTATCTCAACGTGTGGACGCCGGCCCTGCGCGACGGCGGCCGCCGCCCGGTGCTGGTGTACCTCCACGGCGGCGCCTACAACAACGGCTCGGGCAGTGATCCGCTGTATGACGGCGGCAACCTGTGCCGGCGCGGCGACGTGGTGGTGGTCAGCGTCAACCACCGGCTCAACGTGTTCGGCTACCTGTACCTGGGCGGCCTTGGCGGCCCGGCGTTCGCCGATTCCGGCAACGTCGGCCAGCTGGACCTGGTGCAGGCGCTGCAATGGGTGCGCCAGCATGCGGTGGAGTTCGGCGGCGACCCCGGCAACGTCACCGTGTTCGGCCAGTCCGGCGGCGGCGCCAAGATCGCCACGCTGATGGCGATGCCGGCGGCGGCGGGCCTGTTCCACCGCGCCTGGACGATGAGCGGCCAGCAGGTCACCGCCGCCGGGCCACGCGCGGCGACGCAGCGCGCGCGGCGCGTGCTGGAACACTTCGGCCTGCGCGACCCGCAGGCGCTGCGCACGCTGCCGATGGAAACGCTGCTGGACGCGGTCAAGCTGCGCGATCCATCGTGGGTCGAGGACACCGGCCTGTACTTGGGCCCGGTACTGGACGCGCGGCACCTGCCGGTGCACCCGTTCTGGCCGCAGGCGCCGCTGCAGTCGGCCACCGTCCCGATGGTCATCGGCAATACCCGCGACGAAACCCGCGCCTTCCTCGGCAACGATGCGCGCAACTTCACACTCGACTGGGAGGCACTGCCGGCGAAACTGGAGCGCGAGCAGTTCGTGGACCTGCCGGTCGCGGAGGTGATCGCCGCGTACCGGCGGATGTACCCGCACTACACGGCGTCGGAGGTGTTCTTCGCCGCGACCACCGCCGGCCGCTCCTGGCGCGGCGCGGTGGAGGAACTGGAAGCGCGCGCACGCCAGGGCGCGCCGACCTGGGCCTACCAGCTGGACTGGTACGACCGCGGTGGCGAGGCCGACCGGCTGCGCGCCTTCCATACCCTGGACATCCCGCTGGTGTTCCACAACACGCACCAGCCCGGTTCGCGCACCGGCACCCGCGCGTCGGCCACGCGCATGGCCGACGCGATGAGCGATGCGCTGCTGGCGTTCGCCCACCACGGCGACCCCAACCACGGCGGGCTGCCGCGTTGGGAACCGTACTCGCTGCAGCGCCGGCAGACCCTGGTGTTCGACGACGACAGCCGCCTGCAGGACGACCCGCGGGGCGGCGAGCGCAGGCTGTACGGACAGGTGCCGTTCGTGCAGCGCGGCACGTCATGAGCCGCACATGCCGCCCGGCCATGACGGCAGCGAACGGTTCGTTCACCGTTTTGCCCTAGACTGGCGGCATGATTTCAGATGCAAACGGTTACCCCGGCTTCACCGGCCGCGAACGACTGGTGGCGGCGATCGATGCCGCCATGGGCGCGGCCGATGTCGGCGGCACGGTGGCGCGGATCGAACACGCCCTGCGCGAGGCCATCGCCGACCCGGCGATCGTGCTGCCGGCATGCGTGCACGAGCCGATTACCGACCACTACGCGCGCCGCGAGCTGTACCGCAGCGCGCGCCACGGCTACAGCATCATCGCCATGACGTGGGGGCCCGGCCAGGGCACCCCGCTGCATGACCACGATGGCCTGTGGTGCGTGGAAGGCGTGTGGCAGGGCGCGCTGCGGATCACCCCGTACCGGTTGCGCGAAGACCGCGGCGACATCGCCCGGCTGCAGCCCCTGCCCGGCGTGGACGGTACGCGCGGCAGCGCCGGCAACCTGATCCCGCCGGATGAGTTCCATGTGCTGCGCAACGCCAGCGACACTGAGCTCGCGATCTCGGTACATGTCTACCAGCGGCCGATGGAGCACTGCACGGTGTTCGTTCCGGAAGCGGGGCAAGCGGACTGGTACAGGCGCGAAAGCCGGCAGATGCAGACAGACACCCCGTAGATGCGGGGCTTGCCCCGCATGCAACGCTCCCGGCAAGGCCCCGTGCCGGGCGAGCCCGGCACCTACGGTGGTGTTCGCGGCGGCGCGCGAAAGGCCGCGGATGCACACCGATATCCAAATGGATGCGGGGCTTGCCACGCATGAACGCACCCGGCAAGGCCCCGTGCCGGGCAAGCCCGGCACCTACGGGGGTGTTCGCGGCGGCGCGCGAAGGGCCGCGGATGCACACCGATATCCACATGGATGCGGGGCTTGCCCCGCATGCAACGCACCCGGTAATGCCCCGTGCCGGGCAAGCCCGGCACCTACGGGGGTGTTCGCAGCGGCGCGCGAAGGGCCGCGGATGCACACCGATATCCACATGGATGCGGGGCTTGCCCCGGATGAACGCTCCCGGTAATGCCCCGTGCCGGGCAAGCCCGGCACCTACGGGGGTGTTCGCAGCGGCGCGCGAAAGGCCGCGGATGCACACCGATACCCACATGGATGCGGGGCTTGCCCCGCATGAACGCTCCCGGCAATGCCCCGTGCCGGGCAAGCCCGGCACCTACGGCAGCGGCAGGCGGTTGTTGAGCAGGGTCACTTCCTCGGCGTCGCCGTCCTGCAGCACCCGCACGCTGGCGCCACGGCGGTTGAGGCCGGCGGGCAGCGGCAGTTCCAGGGTGAGCGCGCGCGGCTGCAGGTCCGATGGCGCTTCCAGTGCCGGGATCGCGACGCGCGCCACCTCGCGGCCGCGCGCATCCTCGAGCCGCGCGTGGCCGGGCCGGGTGGCGACGTGGCCCAGGCTGTGCACGGTCAGGCGCACGCGTCCGTCCGCGACCTGCAGGTCGCCGCGGCCGATGCCGAGGTCGGCACGGGTTTCCACCGGCGTGCCCGCGGCGATCCGTTCGAACTCGAACACGTGCGCCTGCTTCGGCGCGAAGCGCAGGGCGGTGGACGCGCTGCGCTCCAGCGCCACCTCGCGCACCTGCGGCTTGCCGTCGATCCGGTCGTCGCCGTCGCGGTCGATGCCGCTGCGGATGCGCCAGGTGCCGGCGGCGATGTTCCAGCCGGTCATCGTCGCCTCCAGCGGCACGTCTGCCATGTTCCAGGCGATCACCTTGAAGCGTTCGCGCGAGGGCGCGTGCACCAGCAGCGCCACCTGCTCGGCCGCGCCGGGGCGGGCGAAGCGCCAGCTCACGGTGTGCCCGGGGAAACTCTGGTTGCGCCTGAGCGCGATGCCGCCCAGGCGCAGGCGCTGCAGGAACTCGCTGGGCGCCTCGACGCGGTCGCTCCACCAGTGGCCTTCGGTATTCATGTACTCGCGCTGGGCCTTGGCCTGGATGCCTTCGGCATGCAGGGCTTCCAGATACGATTTGTCGCCGCTCAGCTGCCACGCGGTGATGGCGGCGAAGCCGGTGTCGCCCTTGTCGGCGGCGGCGACCAGCTGCCGGCCCCAGTCCTGCTGGCGGCCGAGCACGTCGATGATGTTCTCGCCCAGGTTGGACAGCGCGCCGGGGCCGCCACGCTGCACGCGGTAGTCCAGCGCCTTCAGGTAGCGGTCGTCGCCGCTCCAGCGCCACGCCGCCCAGAACGTGTGCATGACGTCGCCGGCGCCCGAACCCTGGTTCAGTTCGCCACCCCGGGTCTTGCCGGTGGCCCAGTGGATCTCGTTGGGCAGCGTCCAGCGGCCGGTGTCGTCGGTATAGGCGTGGGCGAGGTAGCTGTCGGCCAGTCCGGTGACCAGGGTGCGGCCGGTCGGGTCGGCGTTGTACTCGCCCAGCAGGAACGCCGGGTGCAGCGCCGGGAACGAGTAGGGCTTCTGCCACTGCCAGTTCGGCTCGCGGTAGACCTTGTTGCCACCGAACCAGTTGCTGGAGAACAGCAGGTGGCCCTGCGGGTTGCGCAGGATGATGCGCTCGTCGAACGCGCGCACCGTTTCCATCAGCCGCTCGACGGTCAGCGGGTCGCCCCAGTTGAGGTAGAGCATGGCGCTGTTGGCGTTGATGCCTTCCTCGTAGGCGTGCAGTTCGTCGGTCTCGATGGTGCTCAGGCCGTTGGCGAACATGCCGTTGCGGTACACCGCGTCGGACAGTGCGGTCAGCGAGGCATTGAGGCGGTCCGGCTCCACGCCCATCAACGCCAGCCCCGGCCACTGCTGGGTCAGGTCGGTGTCGTCGGAAATGCCGCCGCCGAAGTCGCCGTACTCGACCTGGCGGTGGTCGATCCACCAGTCGACGAAGCGGCGCACGCGCCTGAGGTCCTCCAGCTGCCGGAACGCCCACAGCGGCACGCCCTTCGGTGGCTGCGGCTGCTGGAACGGCGGCCGGCCCTGGCTGTTGTAGCTGATGTAGTTCCAGTACAGCCGGCCCAGCGCGTGGTCCGGGTCCACCCGCAGCAGGTCGCTGAGGTCGGCATATACCCGCGCGTACAGGCGCTGGCGCTTGGAGGTGGTGTGTTCCTCCACCAGGAAACCCCAGTTGTCGCGCACCTGATTGAAGCGGTCGGCGACATGCTCCCGCAGCGCCTCGCTGCGGTCCTTGAACACCAGCCGCACCTCGGCGCCGTCCAGCGAGGCGGCGTTGAAGCCGGGCGCGGCCGCGGCGATGGCGATCCACAGGCTGTCGGCGGTAAGGATGCGGTCGCGCAGGTCCAGCCACAGCGTGCGCGGCTGCCCGGGGCGGACCGAGACCGACACGTCGATCATGTCGCGCGACGGCCAGATCGGGTCCTTGATGCGGATGTTCAGCGGGATCACGCCGCCGCCGGGGCCGTCGTGGGTGGCGGGCAGGTCCAGCGCCGGCAGGTCGATGGCGATGCCGTCCAGGCCATCGTGCATGTTCTCCCAGCTGTACGCCCAGCTGCGGATCAGCGGCTGCGCCGCCGGGGCGTCGCCGACCCCGGACGGCACCAGTACGTGGACGATGGGCCGCGGCTGCGCCGGAAGCGTGTCGGCGCTTCGCTTGCGCGAACCGGCACCCTTGGGCAGCGCCATCACCACGCTGCGCTCGTCCGCTGCGAAGCGGCCATTGATGTAGTCGCGCAGCGCGGCGATGTTGGTGTAGTCCGGCAGCACGCGGCTGTCGATCAGGTAGCGCTGCTTGACCGTGCCCTGCGGCTCGGCGGCATCGCTCACGTGGTAGCCCCAGATCTCCTGGATCGGCGTTTCCTGCTCGGCATTGGAAAAGCGCAGCGTGCCGCCGGTCTGGGCGGGGAACTCATCGACGCTGCGGACCACGCCCCGCGGCCGGGTGAACAGGGTGCCGGCATCGCCGCCGAGCATGCCGAAGGCGGCACCGCGGATCTCGATGCGGTTGATGGCTTCGCCATCGGGCACGGTCAGGTCCAGGTGCTGGCCACCTTCGACATAGGTGTTCCAGTCCGGCAGCTGGAAGTAGTCGTTGCGGCCGGGCAGGCGCGAGCGGTTGTAGACGCCGGGCCAGGTGGTCTCGGCGATGCCGTCGGTCCCCTTCCACATCCACTGTTTCTTGTCCTTGACGTCGGCGAACTCGACCTTGCGGATCGTCGTCACCGCCGCGTCCAGGAGCGGCGGCGGCGCGCTCTCCCAGCCGTAACGGTGCCACCACGCACGCTGCGTGGCACCCGCGGTTTGGCCCGCGTCCGGTGCCGCATTGCGTGCCAGCGCGGCCACGCCGGTGGCGTCGAGCATGCGGTCATAGACGCGGATCTCGTCGAAATCGCTGCCGCGCAGGAAGTTGTAGCGGCTCTGCACCTGGTAGGGCGCCATCACCCGCCCGGCCAGGCCGAGCTGGTCGAGCGCGGCGTCGTAGTCGCCGGTGGTGTCCACGCGTGCCACTTCGCGGCCGTCGAGGAACAGGCGCACGCCTTGGTCCTCGTCCCAGGCGAAGGCGATGTGCTGCCACTGGTCGGGCGACGGGTTGCGGTCCAGCCGGAAGGAGACGCGGGTCCGCGCCAGGTTGGCATCGGTGACGAAGGCATCGAAACCGTGGCCGTTCCAGTCGATGCGCAGCCAGGTCATGTCCCAGCTGCTGTGGTCGGCGTAGCCGACGCGGAAGATCACGAACGGCGCCTCGCCCACGGCGTAGCGCGGGCGCCAGAAGAACGACAGGGTGCCGCGTTCGGCGCGGATGTTGCCCGGTGCGTTCCACGACAGCACGCCATCGTCTTCCCAGCGGATCGCGCGGCCATGGGCACCGTCGTCGACCAGGCTCACCTTGTCCTGGAAGTTGGGAACGGCATCGCCCTGCGCCTGGTCGGCGACGAAGCCCTGGTCGGCCGATACGCGGAACAGCAGGTTCGGCGGGGAAGAAAGCGCCGCCGCCGGGAGCGCGGACGACAGCGCGCAGGCCAGCAGCAGGGTACGCGACAGCGGGCGGATGGAACGTGGTGACATCGGGCGTCTCTTGGAAGCGCGCGGCGCGTGCCTGCGCCGCGCGCGGTGGGCCAAGTTAGCGACGCCAACGCGTCATCACATCCTGCGTCGCACCATCGGCTGGCTCCCGGCGACATGCCGGCAGCGCAGCCCGGATCAGAACCGGTAACGCAGCCCCAGGGTGTAGGTGCGCCCGGTCTGGCTGTACTCCAGCGGCAGCGACACCGACGGGTTGGCCACCCACGATTCCTGCGCCTCGTTGGTCAGGTTGGCGCCTTCCAGGCTCAGTTCCAGCTGGTCGCTGATGCGGTAGTGGATCGACGCATCGACGATGGTGGTGCCACTCTGGCCATGCACGCCGTTGGCGTCGCTGTTGAAGCCGGCCTCGGTGCCGGGCACCTGGATCAGGTAGTCGTTGCGGTTGGTCGCCGAGACGCGCCCGGAGAAGCGCTCGCCTTCGTAGAACAGCGTCGCGTTCCACGAATTCTTGGACTGGCCGGTCATCGCCGCCTTCTGCGCCGTCGCGCCGGAGGACAGCAGGTACTGGATGTCCGAATCGACGTAGGTGTAGTTCAGCTGCGTGCCCAGGTTGGACCACTTGCCCGGCAGGAAGGTGAACGGCTGCACGTAGTTCAGCTCCACGCCCTGCAGCTTGCCGCCCGGGGTGTTGACCGGCACGGTGAAGGTGAACTCGTCGCTGGGGCTGGCGTTGAGGTTGTCCAGCAGGCTCGCCGGCAGGCCGCTGTCGGCATAGACCCGGGTCTCCTTGGTGTTCTGGATGTAGCTGCCGATATCCTTGTAGAACACGGTGGCGCCGAGCATCGCGCCTTCGTCGAAATACCACTCCAGGCCCAGGTCGTAGCTCTTGGCGCGCACCGGGTCGAGCATCGGGTTGCCGCCGCTGACCGTACGGGCGCTGCCGCTGACGTTGACGGTGACGCCCGGGGTCAGGCTGCCCAGGCCGGGACGCGACATCACCTTGGCCGCGGCGAAGCGCAGCAGGAAATCCGGGGTGAGTTCGGCCACCACGTTCAGCGAGGGCAGGGTGTCGTTGTACTCGCGGGTCACGGTAGCGGCCACGGGGGTGCCGCTGGCAGTGGCGATGCCCGACGAGGTCTGCTTGGTACGGACGTGGCGCACGCCGACGTTGCCGTATACCGGG
This sequence comes from Stenotrophomonas acidaminiphila, assembly GCA_002951995.1. Classification (NCBI taxonomy): domain Bacteria; kingdom Pseudomonadati; phylum Pseudomonadota; class Gammaproteobacteria; order Lysobacterales; family Lysobacteraceae; genus Stenotrophomonas; species Stenotrophomonas acidaminiphila. The sequence continues at coordinate 28,811 of CP019797.1, read as the reverse complement.
ATCGAACCGATCTCGGTGGAGAACTTGCCCATCAGCCAACCGCTGCGGTCCTGCTCCTCGACGCCGCGCATGCTGGCCGCGTAGTCGACCAGTGCGTAGATTCCTTCGCCATTGAGGACGCCGAACATATTGGCGATGGCACCGAAGTTGGGCACCACCCACGTGCCGGGCGAGCCGGCCAGGCCGCCGAGGCTGGCCAGCTCGGTCATGTCGGCCGGCACGATCCTGTTGCCGGTGCTGAAGTTCGGCACCGTGGTCTCGTTGCCGACGCGCCGGCGCTCCATCGAATCGAAGCTGTAGTTCTTGGCCTGCACGCCGCCGCTCAGGGTGAACGAGGGGCCGATGACCCAGGAGAAATCCAGCTCGCCGTTGTTGAACTCGTTGGTCACGTAGTTCTGGCGCAGGCGGATGGTGGACAGGGTCCAGCCGTTCGGATCGGTCGGGCTGACACCGTAGTTGAACACCGGCTTGTTGGCGTTGCCACGGTAGTCGTAGCTGTAGCCCTGCACATCCAGCTTGTCCATCATGATGGTCGCCTGGACCGGGTTGTCATGCTTGGACCGCGAGGTGCCGACCCTGCCGCTGAGGGTGAAGCTGTCGCTCAGCCTGTGCTCGCCGTCGAGGCTGACCTGGTAGAAATCCGTGCTCCATTCGTCGTGGCGGTTCTCGGCACGGATATCGACGTTGTCCATCTTTGCGTAGACCAAGGCGCCGTTTTCGATCACGCCGTCCCTGACCACGATCTGGGCCTTGCCGTCGGCGCCGGTCTTGCTCAGGCCATTGGCCTCGATGTACTTCTCGTCACGCTGGGCATCGATCTTCGAGTAGAGCATGTCCAGGCTGAAGGTGGTCCGGTCGCTGGGCTTGAACTGCAGCGAACCGGTCACGCCCAGGCGCTTCTGGTCATGTTCCATCAACGTGTAGCGCGGGAAGCGCGGCGTGTAGACCTGGTCACTGCAGACACCCGGGAATGGCGCGGTGCCGGCGGCGCAACCCGCGAAGCCGACGCCCTTCGGATTGGCCGTGTTGGTCGGCGTGTTCGCCCGTGCATTGGCCCAGCGCACGGTGCCGGTGCCTTCTTCCACGGTCTCGCGCTCGGAGTACGCCACCGACAGCAGCGCGCCGACCTTGCCGTCGGCCCAGCTGTTGGCGATCAGGCCCGCGAAACGCGGCATCGCCGCCTGCGAGGCGTCGTTGTAGGCGGTCTGCACGTTGGTCACCAGGGTGAAGCCGTCGTAGTCGAACGGCCGCGCGGTGCGCAGGTCCACGGTGGCGCCGAGCGAGCCTTCCTCGACGTCGGCCGAGGCGGTCTTGCGCGCGATCAGCTGCGAGAACAGATCCGAGGCGAACACGTTGAAGTCAAAACCGCGGCTGCGGTTGGTGCCGCCCTGGCCATCGCTGCTGCCGACGGTGCTCAGCGCTTCCATGCCGTTGATGCGCACCCGGGTGAAATCCGGGCCCAGGCCGCGCACGGTGATCTGGCGGCCTTCGCCGCCGTCGCGGGTGATGACCACGCCTGGGATGCGCTGCAGCGATTCGGCCAGGTTGCTGTCCGGGAACTTGCCGATGTCCTCGGCGACCACGGCGTCGACCATGCCGGCTTCGCCGCGCTTGATGTCCAGTGCCTTCTCCACGCTGGCGCGGTAGCCGGTGACGGTCACGGTATCCAGTTCGGTGGCGGCGGCGCCCGCGTCCTGGGCGGCGGCAGCGCCGGCCTGCAGCGCCAGCGCGATCGACAGCGCGAGCAAGGTAACCGGTGTCTTTTTCTGCTTGCTGTGTGGATACATGTGTTTCCCCCTCTCCAAAGGTTTACATGCGAAACGGCGATTCCTGTAGTGCCAAAGGCATATGACACCGCTGGTCAAAACCGAAAGTAGCAGGAGCTCCGGGAGCGAGCATCTTGCACTGCAACAGGCGAGGAAACGCCTGCAACCCCTTGTCTTTGGGACATTACGACGCCGATGTCGACAGGGACAGGAGACATTTGGCTGTAGATGACACCGATGGTCAAACTATCGTGCCATCATTCCCGCCCGTGTAGACCGCGACAGGAGTCCCGATGAATTCCCCCGTGTTGTCTGTTTCGGCGAGCTGCTGTTGCGGCTCGGCGCCCCCGGCCACCAGTTGCTGCTGCAGAGCCCGGCGCTGGAGGTGCATTGCGGCGGTGCCGAGGCCAACGTCGGCGTCTGCCTGGCGCATCTGGGCCATGCGGTGGCGATGGTCGGCGTGGTCGCCGACAACCCGCTGGGCGCGGCGGCCACCGGCGAGCTGCGCCGGCACGGGGTGGATACCACGCGGGTGCGGCGCGGCGACGGCCGCATGGGCCTGTATTTCCTGACCACCGGTGCCGGCCACCGGCCCAGCGAGGTGGTCTACGACCGCGCCGATTCGGCGTTCGCCAGCGCGCGCGCCGACAGCTACGACTGGCCGGCGCTGCTGCACGGCGCGCAGTGGCTGCACCTGTCCGGCGTCAGCCCGGCGCTCGGCGCCGAGGCCGCACAGGCCACGCTGGCCGCGGCACGCGCGGCCAACGCAATGGGCATCAAGGTGTCGTTCGACGGCAATTTCCGGCCGAAGCTGTGGGAGCGCTGGGGCGGCGACGCCAGAGCGATCCTGCGCGACCTGTTCGACTGCGCGCACATCGTGTTCGCCGACTATCGCGACATCGGCGTGGTGCTGGGCGGGGAGTTCGCGCAGGCCGAGGCGCAGGCGCGCGTGGACGCGGCGGCGGCGATGGCGTTCGCCGCGTTCCCGCGGCTGCAGTACATGGCCTGCACCCAGCGCACCGCGCACAGCGCCGGCCACCATTCGATCGGCGCGATGCTGCTGGGCCGTGACGGCACCCGTGCGGTCGCGCCGGCGATGGAGTTGACCGCCATCATCGACCGCATCGGTGGCGGCGACGCCTTCGCCGCCGGGGTGCTGCATGGCCTGATCGAAGGCTTCGACGCCGATGCCACGGTCCGCTTCGGGCTGGCTTGCGGCTGCCTGAAGCACTCCATTCCCGGCGACTTCAACCCGGTCGGCGTGGCCGACGTGATGGCCCTGATGGGCGAAGGAAAGTTCGATGTCCGGCGCTGATCCGCGCGTACGCGCCGTGCTCAAACTGGCCCCGGTGATCCCGGTGTTCACCCCCGACGCCATCGACGATGCGGTGCAGGTGGCACAGGCGCTGTTCCGCGGCGGCCTGCCGGTGATCGAAGTCACCCTGCGCACGGCCACCGCGATGGACGCGATCCGGGCGATGGCCGACGCGGTGCCCGAGGCGGTGATCGGTGCCGGCACCGTGCTCGATGCGCGGCAGATGGCGCAGGTCAGGGACGCCGGTGGCCGCTTCGCGGTCTCTCCCGGCGCCACCGACCGGCTGTATGCCGCCGCACGCGACATCGACCTGCCGTTCCTGCCCGGCGTGGCCACCGCGTCGGAGCTGATGCGCGGGCTGGAGCAGGGGCTGGACACGTTCAAGTTCTTCCCGGCGGTGCAGGCCGGCGGCGCGGCGATGCTGGCGGCATGGAACGGCCCGTTCGGCGACGTGCGCTTCTGTCCCACCGGCGGCATCGGCGTGCAGACCGCCGCGCAGTTCCTGCACCTGCCCAACGTGCTGTGCGTCGGTGGCTCGTGGCTGACCACGCGCGATCTGCTGGCGGCGCGCGACTGGGCCGGGATCGAACGGCTGGCGCGCGAGGCGGCGCTGCTGGCCGGCTGAACGGGCTGCCGTCCGTCGGGCCGCGCGCGTTTGCCGCCAGGGCGTGATCACGATCAATGCGCCGGCCCGCGGACGGCGCCAGAGTAGGCGCGTTCCCCCACGGAGATCGCGCATGGACAGGACAATGAAGGCCGCGGTGGTGCGTGCGTTCGGCCAGCCGCTGGTCATCGAGGAAGTACCGGTGCCGCGCCCGGGTGCCGGCGACATTCTGGTGAAGATCGAAGCCTGCGGCGTCTGCCACACCGACCTGCACGCCGCCGAGGGCGACTGGCCGGTGAAGCCGGAGCCGCCGTTCATTCCCGGCCACGAAGGCGTCGGCCACGTGGTCGCGGTGGGCGCGGGCGTCCACCATGTCCGCGAAGGCGACCGCGTCGGCATTCCCTGGCTGTACTCGGCCTGCGGCCATTGCGAACACTGCCTCGGCGGCTGGGAAACGCTGTGCGAAAGCCAGCGCAACACCGGCTACTCGGTCAATGGCGGGTTCGCCCAGTACGCGCTGGCCAACGCCGACTACGTCGGCCACCTGCCCGACAGCGTGGGCTTCGTCGAGATCGCGCCGGTGCTGTGCGCCGGGGTGACCGTCTACAAGGGCCTGAAGGTCACCGACACCAAGCCCGGCGACTGGGTGGTGATCTCCGGCATCGGCGGGCTCGGCCACATGGCCGTGCAGTACGCGCGGGCGATGGGGCTGAACGTGGCCGCGGTGGATGTGGACGAGGACAAGCTCGCCCTGGCGCGCCGCCTGGGCGCGACGGTCACCGTCGACGCCCGCGCCACCGACCCGGCGGCCTTCCTGAAGAAGGAGATCGGCGGCGCCCATGGCGCACTGGTGACCGCGGTATCGCCCAAGGCATTCGCCCAGGCGCTGGGCATGGTCCGCCGCGGCGGCACGGTGTCGCTCAACGGCCTGCCGCCGGGTGACTTCCCGCTGGACATCTTCGGCATGGTGCTCAACGGCATCACCGTGCGCGGCTCCATCGTCGGCACCCGCCTGGACCTACAGGAATCGCTGCAGTTCGCGGCCGACGGCAAGGTCGCCGCGACCGTCTCCACCGATGCGCTGGAAAACATCAACGCGGTGTTCGCGCGCATGCGCGCCGGCCAGATCGAAGGGCGCGTGGTCCTGGACCTGAACGCCTGAGCGTCCCTGCATGGCCGCCGTCGCCCGCTCCCCCTCCCGCGGGCGCGGCGGCCGTGCATCGCCGCCTCAGTGCGGTGACCACTGCCATTCCAGGCCCAGGGTCCAGCCGCGGCCGCGGCCGGGTTCGTAGTAGCGACGGTTGCCGTCGTTGACGATGACCGAGCCGATGTAGCGCCGGTCCAGCAGGTTGTCCACGCGCGCGAACAGGCGCAGCGGGCCGTTCGCGGTGCGCCACTGGCGGGCCGCTTCCAGGTTCAGGAGTGCGTAGCCCGGCGCGCGTCCGTCGCCCAGGTCGGTGCTCGTCGTGGCGCCCGCGGCCAGCGCGTCGGCGGCCAGTTGCCAATGGCCCGGCTGCCAGTCCCATCGCGCCTGCAGCAGTTGCCGCGGGACCCCCGGCAGGGCGGTGCCGGGTGCCACCGGGTTGCGCGGCACGGTACAGGGCGCCGGCGCGCCGGTGCAGGTCAGGTAGCCCTCGCGCACGCTGGCCTGCAGCCAGGTCCAGGCCAGCTGCAGCTGCTGGGTGTCGCCCAGCGGCTGCCGCCAGCCCAGTTCCATGCCGCGGCGGCGGGTGGCGCCGATGTTGCGGTAGCTGGCGCGGCCACCGCTGTTGCTGGCGACCGCCAGTTCGTCGTCGGTATCGGTGTGGAACAGGGCCAGGTCCAGCCGGGTGCCGGCCTGGGTGCGCCATTTGGCGCCAACCTCCAGGTTGCGGCTGGTGGCCGGCACAAGATCCAGCGCCAGCCCGGCAGCGCCATCGGCGCGGTAGCCGAGCTCGTTGAAGGTCGGGGTCTCGAAACCGCGCCCGGCCGAGGCATACAGGCGCAGGTCCGGGCCGGCGCGGAACACCACGCCGGCCACCGGCGTGGTGGCGGCGTACTGGCGGCGGCCACTGTCGTCCGGATTGCCGGCGGCGATATAGCGGTCATCGGAGCGGAAGTGCACCCGGCTGTGGCGCGCGCCGGCCAGCAGCGACCAGCGCGGCGCGACCTGCCACCAGGCCTGCGCGAACTGGTCGACGTTGCCGACCCGGTCGCGCTGGTCGCGGCGCAGCCGGCCGCTCACGCCCAGCACCTCGCCGACGAAGTTCTCGTGGCCGGTGCGGTGCTGCCGCTGGCGGTCGGCGTTGGCTCCAAGCACCAGTTCCAGCGGGCGCGCGGCCAGGCTGCCGTGCCAGGCCCAGCGCGCGTCCACGCCGCCGTAGCCGCCGTCCAGGCCGATCACCCCGCCGGCATGCAGCGGGTTGGCCTGCGCCGCGGGCGGAATGGCCAGGAACTGCGCCACCGTGCGCTGCCCGGCATAGGCCATCAGCCGCCAGGTCTGGCGGCTGCGCTGCAGCGTGTACACCGCGCCGGCTTGCGCCTGCCGCACCGACTTGCGGGTGTCGTACAGGGAGGCGACGGCGGTGGCCTGGCGCGGGTCCTCGCGCACCTGCGTACGGTCCAGGCCCAGCGGGTCCTGCGCGCGCGGCGCATCGAGCACGTTGAACAGCAGGTCCAGGCGCTGGCCCGGCGCCACCTCGAACCCGAGCCGGGCGTTGAGCGATTGCCGCCGCGCCGCACTGTGCCGGCGCCAGCCGTCGGTGCGGTAGTCGCTGGCGGCGACGTTGTAGCGCATGGCACCGGCCAGACCCCGCAGCTGCAGGCCCAGGCTGCGGCTGTTGTCGCTGCCGGCACTGGCGCGCAGCCGCCACGGGTCGCCCGCCTGGCCATCGGCACTCCACAGCTGCACCACGCCGCCGGAGGAGTTGCCGTACAGCGCCGAGAACGGCCCGCGCAGCACCTCAATGCGTTCGGCGCCGAGCAGGTTGAAGTGCGACAGCTGGCCCTGGCCGTCGGGCATGGTCGCCGGCACCCCGTCCACCAGCAGGCGTACGCCACGCACGCCGAAGGTGGAGCGCGCGCCGAAACCGCGGATCGACAGCTGCGTGTCCTGCGCCAGGTTCTGCCGCTCGCGCGCCAGCAGGCCCGGCACCCCGCCCAGCGCTTCGGACACCAGCGCGCCACGGCCATTGCCGTACGCGTCCACGGCCTGGGTGGTGATCGACGCGGGCAGGTCGAAATCGTCCACCGCATGCACCCGCGCCGCCTGTACCTGCACCGCGTCCAGGGTCGCCGGGGCCGGCGCCGCCAGCGCCACCACCGGCAACACCACTGCCACTTGCATCACCGGGAACCACCGCCTGCGTCGCTTCATGCCGGCATCATCGCCGATCACCGGCAAGCGGTGGACCGTGCGTGACGGTTCCGGCTGAAACCCCTGCGGCCAAGCGCCCCAGGCCCTGTTAGGATGGGGCGGTTTGACCGCGCTGCGCGGTCGTCCCGAAGTTCCCCTCCCGCCACCGTGACGAGTACCGCCGTGTCCTTCTTTGCAAACGTGGAACAGGTTCCTGGCGACCCGATCCTGGGTCTGACCGAGGCCTACAACGCCGATCCGCGCCCGACCAAGGTCAATCTTGGCGTCGGCATCTATTACGACGAAGACGGCCGCATCCCGTTGCTGCGCGCCGTGCAGCTGATCGAACAGCAGCTGGCCGCCGAAGCCAAGCCGCGCGGCTACCTGCCGATCGACGGCCTGCCGGCCTACACCCAGGCCACGCAGAAGCTGGTGTTCGGCGAGGGTTCGGAGCTGATCGCCAGCGGCCGTGTCGCCACTGCGCAGACCATCGGCGGCAGCGGCGCGCTGCGGGTGGGCGCGGACCTGCTGCACAAGCTGCTGCCGCACGCCACCGTGGCCATCAGCAACCCGAGCTGGGAGAACCACCGCGCGGTGTTCGGCGCCGCCGGCTTCGAGGTGGTCGATTACACCTACTTCGACAACGCCAGCCACGGCCTGGATTTCGCCGGCATGATCGCCGACCTGCAGAAGCTGCAGCCCGGCACCGTGGTGCTGCTGCATGCCTGCTGCCACAACCCGACCGGCGCCGACCTGGACACCGCGCAGTGGCAGCAGGTCGCCGCGCTGCTCAAGGAGCGCCAGCTGTTCCCCTTCATCGACATGGCCTACCAGGGCTTCGACAAGGGCATCGAGCAGGACGGCCAGGCGGTGCGCATCATCGCCGAGGCCGGGATCGACAGCTTCATCGTCGCCAATTCGTACTCCAAGTCGTTCTCGCTGTACGGCGAGCGCGTCGGCGCGCTGTCGGTGGTGGGCCCGGACGCGACCTCGACCAGGGCCGTGCAGTCGCAGGTCAAGCGCATCATCCGCACCATCTACTCCAGCCCGTCCACCCACGGCGCCGCGCTGGTGGCCGGGGTGCTGGGCAGCGCCGAGCTGCGCGGCATGTGGGGCGCCGAGCTGACCGCGATGCGCGAGCGCATCCACGCCCTGCGCGCCGGCATGGTGCAGAAGCTGGCCGCCCTGGGCGCGCCGGAGTTCGGCTTCATCCAGCAGCAGGCCGGCATGTTCTCCTACTCGGGCCTGAGCAAGGCACAGGTGGACCGGCTGCGCGACGAGTTCGGCATCTATGCCGTCGGCACCGGCCGCATCTGCGTGGCCGCGCTCAGCCAGAAGAACCTGGACTACGTGGCCAAGGCGGTCTACGACGTCAGCCGCGGTTGATCCACGGCCGGCGCCATGACCCGGAAAAGCCCGGCGGACGCCGGGCTTTTTCATGCCTGGACCACGCCGGCCGGCGTGGTCTCAGGCCGGCACCAGCCAGGTGGCCGCGGCGGCCGCGGCCACCATCGCCACCAGCCCCGCGCTGACCGCGGCACCGTAGCGCGGCCCGCCGCTGGCGAACGCGAGCACCGACTTGGCCAGCGAGGCCGACGCCAGCAGCGCCACCACGCCCCAGCGCGCCGGTTCCAGCTGCAGGCCGCCGGCGGCGTTCAGGCTGGCGATGCCGGCCGCCGCGGCGTGCAGTTCGCCGAGCGCGGCAATGGTCGCGCCCACCAGCGCCCCGGCCTGGCCGAACACCTGGCGCAGCCATTCGGACACCAGCAGCACCGCGGCGATCACCAGCGCGATCATCAGCGCGTGCCCGAGGCGGAACGCCTTGGCGGTGGCGGTGCGCGGCACGGCTTCCTCCTTCACGTGGCGCAGCCCGAGCAGCGAGAGCGCCAGCAACGCCAGCGCCGCGGCCAGCAACGGCCAGGCGCTGGCGCGCAGCAGCGCCGGCGACGTGGTGCCGATCACCGCCGCGAACAGCAGCAACGAAGCCAGGTTGGCCAACAATGCCGCCGCCGCCGAAGGGCCGACCAGTTCCGCCGCCGTCCTGCTGCCGCGGCCGAAGCCGGCCACCGCCGCGGTGGACGAGGCGAAGCCCGAGAAGAAGCCCGCCACCGGCAGCCCCCAGCGCGCGCCGACCGCGCGCAATGCGAGGTGGCCGAGCATGCCCACGCCCATCACCAGCACCACGATCTGCCAGAGCTTGGACGGCACCAGTACCCCCCAGGGGTCGATCGCCTCATCCGGCAGCAACGGCAGCACCACCAGCGCGCACGCCGCCAGCAGCAACGCGTCGCGCATCTCCTGGTCGCTGATCAGGTCGCGGCTCAGCCGTGCCAGCGGCGCCTTGGCCCACAGCAGGATCGCCACCACCACCCCGAGTGCCGCCGCCAGTTCGGGGGCGTCGAATGCCAGCGCGCCAAGCAGCACGGTGATCAGCAGTGCGATCTCGCCGGTGAGGCCGGGGTCGTCGCGCGCGGTGATGCGGTAGCTGCTCCACGCCAGCAGCGCAGCCGCCAGCAGCAGCACCAGGAACACCGCCGGTCCGAAGGCGATGCCGACCGCGCCCATCAACGCCAGCAGGGCGTGGGTGCGCACCCCGGCCTGCAGCGTGGTGGCATCGCCATGCTGGCGCTCGCGCACCGCGCCGATCAGCAGGCCGATGCCGAGCGCCGCGGGCAGACTCTGCGTTGCCTGGTCCCAGTCCATTTCTCTTCCTCCGGAACGCGCATGTTAAGCCAGCACCGACCGGCGCCGATGGCGCGCGCCGGTGGCCACAGGCGTCATCGCGTGGCCGTTTGCGCCCCGCCCCGGGACAAGACCGGGCCATGACCTCGTAAAAGCCGGGACAACCCGCGACAATAGCGCTCCTTTCGTCTGAAGGTAGCCCCCGAACATGTCCCGCACGTCGCTGACCCGCTTCCTGATCGAAGAGCAGCATGCCCGGCGCATCAACGCCGACCTGCGCCAGCTGGTGGCGGTGGTGGCCCGCGCCTGCACCAGCATCTCGATCGCGGTGAGCAAGGGCGCGCTGGGCGGCGTGCTCGGCGATGCCGGCACCGGCAACGTGCAGGGCGAGGCGCAGAAGAAGCTGGACGTGATCTCCAACGAGATCCTGCTCGAGGCCAATGCGTGGGGTGGTCACCTGGCCGCCTGCGCGTCGGAGGAAATGGACCACAGCCAGCCGGTGCCGTCGGAGTACCCGCAGGGCGACTTCCTGCTGCTGTTCGATCCGCTGGACGGCAGCTCCAACATCGACGTGAACGTGTCCGTCGGCACCATCTTCTCGGTACTGCGCGCGCCGGCCGGCGTCGAACAGCCCGGCGACGAACACTTCCTGCAGCCGGGCGTGCAGCAGGTCGCGGCCGGCTACTGCATCTACGGGCCGAGCACGATGCTGGTGCTCAGCGTCGGCCACGGCACCCATGCCTTCACCCTGGACCGCGAGACCGGCGAGTTCGTGCTGACCCAGCGCGGCATGCAGGTGCCGGCCGACACGAAGGAATTCGCCATCAACATGTCCAACCAGCGGCACTGGGAAGCGCCGATGCAGGGTTATGTCGCGGACCTGCTGGCCGGCCGCGAAGGCGTGCGCGGCAAGGACTTCAACATGCGCTGGATCGCCTCGATGGTGGCCGACGTGCACCGCATCCTTACCCGCGGCGGCATCTTCATCTATCCGTGGGACCGCAAGGATCCGTCCAAGCCGGGCAAGCTGCGGCTGATGTACGAGGCCAACCCGATGGCGATGCTGGTCGAGCAGGCCGGCGGTGCCGCCACCGATGGCCGCCGCCGCATCCTCGATATCCAGCCCGGACAGCTGCACCAGCGCGTGCCGGTGTTCCTGGGTTCGCGCAACGAGGTGGCCGAGGCCACCCGTTACCACCGCGAGCACGACGCGCAGGCCTGAATCCCCGCGCCTGCGCGCAGCCCGGCACGCGCTGCGGCGGCTGCCGGGCATGACCCGGCGCTACCGCGGCAGCCGGGTCCGCGCCACCCTCGGGGTTTCGCCGGAGGATAGGCCGATGCGTGCATGGCTCGCCCCGGGGTTGTGCCTGGTTGCCGGCTGGGCCGGGCCACAGACGCCCTCATTGGCGCAGGCTGACGACGCCTGGAACCGCCTGCGCCTGCAGGGCGAGGCGGCGGCGTTGGCGCCGCTGCTGGCCGAAGATTGGCTGCTCATCCATTTCGACGGCCGCGTGCAGCACAGGGCCGACGACCTGCAGGCGCTGGCCGCGCGCCCGCGCCGCAACCTCCGCATCGACAACGGGGACGTGCGGATACGCCGTTACGGCGACACCGGGGTGGTCACTGGCACCAGCGTGCAGGCCGCGCTCAGCGATGGCCAGCCGTGGCAAGGGCGCTTGCGCGTCACGCGCGTGTGGGTGTTGCGCGCTGGCCACTGGCAAAGGGTCGCCTCGCATTCGTCGCGCCTGGCGCCGACCGGGCCCTGAAAGTCGGCGCCAGGGCCGGTCAGAACAGCTCGCCCTGCGGCGAGGCCTTCTTCGGCGGCGTCGGCGCCACGAAACGGCTGCAGTCCAGCCATGGCCACTGCTCGCGCGAAGCATTGAAGCCCAGGCGCCTGCTGGCCAGCGCGAAGCGCCGCGACAGCAGCTGCGCATAGACGCCTTCGCCGCGCATGCGCTTGCCGAACTGGCTGTCGTAGTCCTTGCCGCCGCGCAACTGGTTGAGGGTGCTCATCACGTGCCCGGCGCGCTGCGGGTAGTGCGCCTGCAGCCAGTCGCGGAACAACGGCGCCACTTCATGCGGCAGCCGCAGCAGCACGTAGCCGGCACTGCGCGCGCCGGCATCGCGCGCCGCTTCCAGCACCGCCTCCAGCTCGGCGTCGTTGATCCACGGGATCACCGGCGCCACCATCACCCCGACCGGAATGCCCGCCTCGTGCAGCCGGCGCATCGCCCGCAGCCGCGCATGCGGCGCCGAGGCCCGCGGTTCCAGCTTCGCCGACAGGTGCGGATCCAGCGACGTCACCGAAAAATGCACGCTGACCAGGCGCTGCGCGGCCAGCGGCGCCAGCAGGTCGATGTCGCGTTCCACCAGCGCGTTCTTGGTGATCAGCGAGAACGGGTGGCGGGTCTCGAGCATCACCTCGATCAGCTGCCGGGTGATGCCCAGCCGGCGCTCGATTGGCTGGTAGGCGTCGGTGTTGATGCCCAGCGCGATCGGCTTGACCACGTAGCCGGGTTTGCCCAGCTCCCTGCGCAACAGCTCGGCGGCATTGGTCTTGGCGAAGATCCTGGTCTCGAAATCCAGCCCCGGCGACAGGTTCAGGTAGGCGTGGGTGGGCCGCGCGAAGCAGTACGAGCAGCCATGCTCGCAGCCGCGGTAGGGGTTCACCGACTGCTCGAAACCCACGTCCGGCGAGTTGTTGCGGCTGATGATGCTGCGCGCGGTTTCCGCGCGCACCTCGGTACGCAGCCGCGGCGTGGCGAACTCGTCGGTGGCGTCGGCCAGCCAGCCGTCGTCCACGGCATCGGTGGTGGTGGTTTCGAAACGGCCGGGCAGGTGGCCGGTGGCACCGCGGCCCTTGATCGGAGTCGGCATCGGCTTACGCTAGCGCGGCCGCGTCGCAGATGCAGCGACGTGGCGTTCATGCGGGCGGGCGTGGCGCCGCCGCCATCGCGCGCCCTGCACCGCCCATGGCTAGAATCGGCGCATGCGCGAAGCCTTGCACAGCCTCTGGACCAGCGTGTCCGCCATTCCGCACGCGGCCCAGATCCTGGCGGCGGCCTACGTCGTCTACCTGGTGCTGCTGGCCGGCTACATCGTGCTGCAGAAGCGCGAGCCGGTGGCGACGCTCAGCTGGATCCTGTCACTGGCGGCGCTGCCCTACATCGGCCTGTTCGTGTTCTACCTGATAGGCCCGCAGAAGATCGTGCGCCAGCGGCTGCGGCGCGGGCGCTCGCGCGAGGGCATGGAGGCGTACAACACGGTCTGCCCGGCCGACGTGCACTGCACCGAGCTGGCGCGCATCGGCCAGGCCACCACCGGGCTGCCGCCGAGCACCGCCACCGCCGTGGACTGGCTGGTGGACGGCGCCGCGACATACGCCGCGATCCTGGCGGCGGTCGCCGTGGCGCGGCGCCATGTGAACCTGGAGTACTACATTTTCGAGCCCGACCACGCCGGAACCGCGCTGCGCGACGCGCTGGTGGAGCGCGCCCGGGCCGGGGTGAAGGTACGCCTGCTGCTGGACGCGGTGGGGTCGTCGCGGGTCAGGCGCAGCTTCCTGCGCCCGCTGCTGGACGCCGGCGCCGAAGTGGAGTGGTTCCACCCCCGGCAGCTGCTCAAGCCGTTCAAGCGGCCGTGGCTGAACCTGCGTACCCACCGCAAGCTGGTGGTGATCGACGGCACGGTCGCCTTCACCGGCGGCATCAACATCACCGACGACGAGGATGACAGCCGCAACCCGGACGCGTACCGCGACCTGCACACCCGCCTGACCGGGCACGTGGTGCGCAGCCTGCAGCTGGTGTTCCTGGAGGACTGGATCTACGCGAGCGGGCAGGGCATGGCGCACTTCGACCGCGAGGACCTGTTCCCGTCGGCCGGCCCGGCGCGCGAGGACGGTGCGGTGCAGGCACAGGTACTGGTCTCCGGCCCGGATTCTTCCTGGGAGGCGATCCACCGCATGCACGTGGCGGCGATCCACGAGGCGTCACGCCGGGTATGGCTGGTCACGCCCTACTTCGTCCCCGGCGAGGCGGCGCGGATGGCGCTGACCTCGGCCGCGCTCGGCGGGCTGGACACACGCCTGCTTGTGCCGCGGCGCAGCGATTCGCTGTTCGTCACCCTGGCCGGCCGCTCCTACTACGACGAGCTGCTGCAGGCCGGGGTCAGGATCTACGAGTACGGCCCGCGCATGCTACACACCAAGGCGTTCATCGCCGACGACGACACCTGCATCGTCGGCAGCGCCAATTTCGACCATCGCAGCTTCCGCCTGAACTTCGAACTGTCCATGCTTTACCACGACCGCGGGCTGACCGCGGAGCTGGAAGCCATCCTGGCGCAGGAGTTCGAGCACGCCACGCCGGTGCTGCCCGACCGCCATCGCCCGCTGTGGCGGCAGCGCCTGCCCGAGGCGTTCGCCCGGCTCGCCTCGCCGCTGCTGTAGGGCGGTGTGCACGCGTGGAACCCGCACCGGGCGGGCCGCTACACTGTGCGCCTCCACCGGGAGATCGTCATGTACTGGCTGTTCCTGCTGCTCGCGCTGGGCGCCTTCACCGTTTCCCTCACGACCACGCATGCCGGGCTGCTGCTGCTGTCGCTGCTGGCCGCGCTGGCCCTGTTCCTGTTGTGGATAAGGGGCTTGTACGTGGCCCGTTTCGCCGGCAGCAGCCGGCAGGCGCCGCGCGCCCTGCACCCGGCCGAGCTGCAGGCCCTGCGCAACCAGCTGCGCCCCCCGGTACCGCCGGCGACGCCGCCTTCCCCTCCTGCTCCCGAAGAACACCCGCCGTCATGACCCGCCTGAGCGTCAACGTCAACAAGATCGCCGTGCTGCGCAATTCGCGCGGTGGCAACGACCCGGACGTGCTGCGCGCGGCGACCGCGTGCCTGGACGCCGGCGCGCACGGCATCACCGTGCACCCGCGCCCGGACCAGCGGCATATCCGCGCCGATGACGTGCACGTGCTTTCAACGCTCACCCGCGCGCGCGGCGTCGAGTTCAACATCGAGGGCAATCCCTTCGCGCCACCACGCCCGGGCTATCCGGGGCTGCTGCCGTTGTGCGAGCAGACCCGCCCGGCGCAGGCCACCCTGGTCCCGGACAGCGATGGCCAGCTGACATCGGACCACGGCTTCGATTTCGCCCGCGACGGCGAACGCCTGCGCCCGCTGATCGCCGCCCTGAAGGGCTACGGTTGCCGGGTCAGCCTGTTCGTCGACGCCGGCAACCCGGATATCGCCGCCGCCGCCGCACTAGGCGCGGACCGCATCGAGCTCTATACCGGTCCTTATGCCGAGGCCTTCGCCGCTGGCGCCCCGGACGCCGCATTGGCACTGTTCGCCGATGCCGCGCGCCGTGCCCAGGCCGCCGGGCTGGGGGTCAACGCGGGCCATGACCTGTCGCAATCCAACCTGGCCCGCTTCCTCGCGCACGTACCGCAGGTGCTGGAAGTTTCCATCGGCCACGCGCTGATCGGCGAAGCCCTGTACGACGGGCTGGATGCGACGGTGAAAGGCTATCTGCGCGTCATCGCGCAGCGTCACTGATCGCGCCGCCCAGCGCTATCGGTGGGTAGCGGGGTAGCGCAGCGGCTTCGGGCGAACGGCCCTACGCCATAGGGGGTGGATGCAACCGGATGGCGGCCGGAAAGAAGGGCGGCAGCTATCGCAGCCCGTCTCGGAACCCCGGCATTCCGGGTCCTCTTCCTGTCACCCGGCATGGCCCCCTCGCGCATGGGCCGGTGTCCCGCCTCGCTCCGCCGCGCATCGCCACCGACAGGGCACGCCAAGTGCGGCGGAAGAAGAGAGAGCGGGGCGCTTTTGCAACCGCGTCATGATCCGGTATTGCGCTACCGCACGAAACCGATCTTCTTGATCTGGGCGTTCTTGGCCTGGGCCAGGATCTTGGCCATGACCTCGTAATCAGAGTCCGGATCGACATCGATGCGAAGTTCCAGCATGTGGGTCGGATCCTTGCGGACCTCGTCCTCCATCCTTTGCTGGAGCTCATTGACGTCAACCGGACTTTCCTTCCAGTAAATCTGGTTACGGGCATCCACGCGCAGGTCGATTGGCCGCAGCTCGCTCTGCTGCTGTGACGGATTGATCACCCGTTGCGGCAGATCCACCGAGATTGGATAGGTCATGATCGGTGCGGTCACCATCAAGGCACCCATTGCCAGGCCAATCACAGCCACGGCCAGCGCCACCACAACCCATATCAGCTTCTTCCCCTTCAGCATCCCAGGTTCCCTTTGGGCTTCCGTGTTTGCGGACCTTATCAGCTCCTGACCCAAAGCCACAGGGTCGATCCCGGCCGCCAGCGGCCTGGGGCATCACCCGTAGGCAAGGGAACAAACTTCCAGGCAAAAAAAACGCCCCCGGCTAGCGGGGGCGTTTTCCAGTCGCGTCATGACTTGGTATTGCGTTACTGCACGAAACCGATCTTCTTCATCTGAGCGTTCTTGGCCTGGGCCAGGATCTTGGCCATGACCTCGTACTCGGAATCCGGATTGGCATCGATGCGAAGTTCCGGCTGGTTGGTCGGATCCTTCTGTACTTCTTCTTCCATCTTCTGCTGCAGCTCGTTCACGTTCACCGGGCTGTTGTTCCAGTAAACCTGATTGCTCGCATCCACGCGCAGATCGATCGGCGGCGGCGGCTCGCGCAGCTGCGGCGGCGGGTTGATGACCCGCTGTGGCAGGTCCACGGCGATCGGGTACGTCATGATCGGCGCGGTCACGATGAAGATGATCAGCAGCACCAGCATCACGTCCACGAGGGGCGTGACGTTGATGTCGGCCATGGGGCCCCTGTTTCCACCACTACTGAAAGCCATCGCTTATTGCCCCTTTTCTTTGGTGGCAACGAAACCGACGTCCAGCATGCCCTGGCTCTGCGCGATCTTGGTCACTTCATTGATCACGCTCATCTTGGTGGTCTTGTCACCACGCAGGTTGAGCGGCGGCTGCGGCGTCTGCTGGGCAGCAGTGGCGAAACGCGATTCCAGGGTCTCCTTCGACACCGGCTCATCGTTCCAGTAGAGCGAACCGTCTTCCTTGACCGCCACCGTGATCGGACCCGAACGCTTCTCAGCGTCGTCCGGGTTGATGTTCAGGTTGGCCTCGGGCAGCTCGACCTTGACCTTGTGGGACATCAGGGGAGCCGTGATGATGAAGATGATCAGCAGCACCAGCATCACGTCCACGAGGGGCGTGACGTTGATGTCGGCCATGGGGCCGCCGCTGTTACCACTACTGAAAGCCATAACGGGCTCCGTCTATATCGTTGCGAGGACTGCTCTGCTGCCGGCTCAGCGAACGCGCGAGCCGGTGGCGAAGAAGTCGTGCAGATCGTGCGCGAAGGTGTCGAACTTGCTGACGGTGGCGCTGTTGATCTTGCTGAAGAAGTTGAAGGCGAACACGGCCGGGATCGCGACGAACAGACCGATCGCGGTCATGATCAGCGCTTCACCCACCGGGCCGGCAACGGCGTCGATCGAGGCCGAACCGGTGGCACCGATCTTGATCAGCGCGCCGTAGATGCCCCACACCGTACCCAGCAGGCCCACGAACGGAGCGGTCGCGCCGACGGTGGCCAGCAGGATCATGCCTCCCTGCAGCTTGTTGGATTCGCGGGTGACGGCCTGGCGCAGGGCGCGGTCGACGAACTCCGAACGGCTCAGGGTCTCGGCGGCGCCGGCCTGCTGGTGGTGCGCAGCGGCCTGGGCGGCGTCCAGCGCGATCTTCGAGAACGGCTCCGAAGCCGGCTGCTCTTCCATGGCGCGGATCGCGTCCTGGGCATTGGCGGCGTCCCAGAACATGCCCGGCACGCGGTCGGAAGCCGACTTCAGGCGGGTGGAACGGAAGATGTTGATGACGGTCCAGTACCACGACATCGCCGACATCGCGACCAGGGTCAGCAGCACGACCCAGGAAACCGCGAAGTCACCCGGCTTGGAGGTCATTTCGTGAATCAGATGCTCGAAGCCCATCTGCGAGAGCGCGTTGTTTGCGTTGCCCCCGGCAGCAGCGGCGATGAAGATTTCCTGCAGCATGACGCTTACCTTTGTTGTGTGTGGTGTTAAAGGGTGTAGCTAAAGTCGAACGGTTCCCTGCGGGCGGCCGCTGGCCGCCGGGGGATCAGCTCAGCGCAAAGTTGACCGGGACGCGGACGCGACCAGCCGCCTTTTGTCCATTGATGACGGAAGGATTGAACTTCCACTTGCGTGCCGCATCCATGGCGGCGCGGTCGAGATCACGGTTACGGCTGGACTTCTCGACGGACACATTGGTGACGTTGCCGCTGGCGTCGACATCAATGATGAGGATGACCTCGCCCTGGATACCGGCGCGGAAGGCGGCCGGCGGGTAACGCGGCGGGTTCATGTTCTTGGACGAGATGTCCACGCTGGCCTGGATGTCGGTGACCTGCGCCGGCGGCGACGGCGGCGACGGCGGCGTCACCACGTCGTTCGGGCGCGGTTCCGGCACGTCCACCACCGGCGCTTCCGGCGGCGGCGGCAGCGGCGAGGGCTTCGGCGGCGCCAGGTTCTTGACCGGCGGCGGCGGCGTGTCCTGCGGCGGCGGCGGCGGCGGCGGCGGCGGTGGCGGCGGCGGGGCGTCGACCAGGGTCACCATGACGTTGCGTTCCTTTTCCTTGGCGGCCTTCGGGGCCACGGCGGGAATCAGGAGCATCATCAGGGCTGCCAGATGGAGTGCGATTACAAAGGCGATACCGGCGATGCGGGGCCAGCTCAGACCCGTCTCTTTCTCGCCGTCATACCTGTGGTGGAAAACCAGTTGTTCCGTCATGCGCCAAGAGCTCATTAGTGGGGCCGGGGCGGCGCTGTTCCGACGCCCCTGATTCAGCGGTGCATGACACCGCAGGAACCTCCAAGCTTATACCAATCCTGACCGGCTGCGCATCACAAATGCAGCTGTTCAGGCGTTATTCCTGCTTACTTCAGGTTGATGATCTTGTCTGCATCGGCCGGGTTCTTCACACCTTTAGCCTTTGCATCCCGGGCCGCCTGCTTGGCTTCGGGAATCCGCCCTTCAGAGTGCAGCACACGCGCCAGATTCAGGTAGGTCTCGCCATCCTTGGAAAGCGGGGCGGCCTTCTGCCACGCCTCGATGGCCTGCGGGATCTGGTCGGAGTAGTAGTACGACTGCGCCAGCGCCAGGTAGACCTGGTAGTCCGGCTTGAGGATGCCCTTGGACATGCCCTCGTTGATCACCGCAATGACGTCCTTTTCCTTGTTCTCGGTGTTGGCATAGATCGAGTACAGCTGCTTGTACTCGCGCTCTTCGGTGAGCTGTCCGGCCGCGCGCAGCTTGTCCATCACCGCGGCGGCCTTGTCCATCTGGTCGGCCTGCATGTACATGCTGGCCAGGTTCAGTTGCGCCTTCTTGTCGGCCGGGTTCCTGGCGGCCAGGGCCTCGGCTTCCTTGACCGCTTCGCCGGTCTGGCCGGCTTCGGCGTAGGCCGCCATCAGCAGCTGGTTCCAGCTGTCCTTCGGCTCGGGCGAGGCGGCGATGGCCGCCTTCAGCACCGGGATGGCCTCGGCATACTTTTCGGTCTGGTACAGGGCCTGGCCCTTGATCACCAGTTCCTCGGGCTTGTGCGACTTGGATTCGGCCAGGTACTTGTCCAGGTTGGCCAGGCCTTCGGCGTACTGCTCGTCCTGCAGCTGCAGCTGGGCCAGCATCAGCATCGCCTGGAAGTGGCCGTTGTTGTCCAGCTGGTTCAGCGCGATGGCCTGCTGCAGGTACTGCTTGGCAGCGGCGGTGTCGTCCAGGTTGTAGGCCGCCTGCGAGGCGAGCTGGTTGGCGACCGCCTTGTCATAGTCATTGGCGCCCTCGGCGGCGATGATCTCATCGGCCAGGGTGCGGGTCTGCTCGTAGTCGTCCTTGTTGTAGGCGGCGAACAGCTTCTGCAGCTTGCCGCCCATCTTCGAGGACGACTTGCCATTGGGTTCCTGGCGGGTCGCTTCCGGATACAGCACCTCGGCCTTGGCCGAACCGCGGCTGCGGCGCTCGCTCCCGCGATCGGACGAACGCGCCTGGGCGGCGGCGTCGGCAACCACGACACCACCCAGTACGGTGGCGACGAGGACGGAAAGCAGGGCCTGCTTATGGCTGCGGGAGATCATGGGTCACCTCGATGGAACCGCGGGGCGGGGCTGTAGACGGACTGTCTGTGCAGACAGAGCCGCCAAACGTAACAGAAAAATTTTGACGGAGAAATCACTTCCGATGCTGTATTGCACCAATGTCCAAGGCCCGGGATGGTGGTGTCCACGGGTCAACCGCAGCGCGGCGTCCTTCCGGACTGGCGCGCCTGGCGGTAGACGGGTTCCAGCACGGCCACATCGCGCTGCAGCTCGCGAATGCGGTTGGTCGGATCGGGGTGGGTGGAAAGCCACTGCGGGGGACGTCCGCCCCCGGCCGCCATCATGTTCTGCCACAGGTCCACGGCCTGGGCCGGGTCGAACCCGGCCTGCGCCATCAGCCGCTGGCCGACCACGTCGGCCTCGCTTTCCTGGGTGCGCGAGCCGGGCAGCAGGATCAGTCCCTGTGCGCCCAGGCCGCCGAACTGGTTGACCGCGCTGGCCGCGGTATCGCCATAGGCCGCGCCGGCCAGCGCGCCGATTATGCCCAGGCCCAGCTGCGTGCCCTGCTGACGGGTCAGACGCTCTTCGTGGTGCCGCGAGATCACATGGCCGATCTCATGCCCGATCACCGCCGCCAGCTGGTCCTGGTTCTTCGCCACCGTGAAGATGCCGCTGTTGACCCCGACCTTGCCGCCGGGCAGGGCGAACGCATTGGGTTCCTTCTCGACGAACAGCGCGGTCTCCCAACGTACGCCCCGGTACTGTTGGGGCAGCTCGGCGACCAGCGCATTGACCACGCACTGTACGTACGCGTTCTGGCGGGCGTCCCGGCTCAGGGTCTGCTTGGCCTTGGTTTCGGCGAAGGCCTGCGCGCCGAGCTGGTCCAGCTGCTGCTGCGAGATCCCACCCACCACCTGGCGGCGGCCGGTGGGTGAGGTCGTGGTCGCGCAGGCGCCCAGCAGCAGGGCGATGGCGGCGCCGAACAGCAGGGGTTTCATGGCGTATTTCCCTTCATTCATGCCCGCAGTGTGCGAGCGCCCGGCTTAAATTTCCGTCAACCTGTTGCGCACTTACTGCAGCCCGAAAAACACCAGTGCGGTCAGTGCGATCGCGTTGTTGAGCGTATGCGCGGCAATCGCCGCCCACAAGGTGCCGGTGCGGCGATAGAGCCAGGCGAAGGCCACGCCCATGCCACCGTAGACCAGCCACAGCTGCAGGACTTCCGGCAGTCCGTTGGCGGTGGTCCCGGGGATCTCATGGATGAAGGCGAAGGCAGCACCGCTGAGCGCCATGCCCAGCCACGGCCGTCCCGCCGCCCACAGCCGTCCGAACAGCACCCGGCGGAACAGTAGTTCCTCGTAGGCCGGGGCCAGGAACACGGCGAACACCACCAGGAACACCGGGTAGTGCGCCAGGGCCTGTTCCATCAGCGGCAGATTGGTCGGCACCGGCTCGATGCCGAGCTGCTTGCCGAGCCAAGAGATCAGGCTGCTGCCGGCGAATACCCCGGCAGCCACCAGCAGGGTCCAGCCCCAGGTGGACGCACGGCGGACGGCGGCATGGGAAGCGGTACGCTCGGCTTGTGAGGCCGGCCGGCGCCAGAAGTACAGCACCAGGGCGGCAAGGCCGGTGGACACCAGTGCGATCAGCATCTGCGCCAGGGCACCGGGCTGGCCCAGCTGCGCGCCCAGTTGTGCCGCATCCGGCGCTCCGCCGCCTTCGCGCGCGACCGCCATGCCGACCTCGAACCCGCGCCACAGGCCCCACGCCAGGCCGCAGAGCAGGCTCAGCCCCAGCAGGATGCTGGCTGCCAGCAGGATGTCCAGGCCAAAGCCCAGCAGCGGCGAGCCCGGGCGCGATACCGGCGGCGTGGCGGGCGGGACGGACAACGGAACCGGTGGTGGGGCGGACATCGTGTTCCTGCGGCAGCGGGAGAGGCGGCGGGCGGGGGCCGGGTGCGGCACCCGCCCGTGTTGCAGGATTGTGTCAGATATCCAGGTTGGTAACCTTCAGCGCATTGTCCTCGATGAAGTCGCGGCGCGGTTCGACCACGTCGCCCATCAGGGTGCTGAAGATCTGGTCGGCGGCCACCGCATCCTCGATCCGCACCTGCAGCAGGCGGCGGGTATCGGGGTTCACGGTGGTGTCCCACAACTGTTCCGGGTTCATTTCGCCCAGGCCCTTGAAGCGCTGGATCTGGCGGCCCTTCTTGGCTTCCTCCATCAGCCAGGCCTGGGCCTGGGCGAAGCCGGTGACCTCGGTCGAGCGGTTGCCACGGTTGATGGTCGCGCCTTCGCGGATCAGGCCATGCAGCAGCTGCGAGGCCTGGTGCAGCGGGCGCAGGTCGCCGGATTCGAAGGCCGCCAGCGGCAGCACCTGGATGTGCTCCTCGCCCATGTGGCGGCGGGTGACCAGCACCGCGGCCGGGCGCTGTTCGGTCGGTTCCTGCAGGACCAGGCTGAAACGCGGGGTGCCAAGGCTGCCCTGGTTCAGGCGCCTGGCCAGCGCGTCCAGGCCCTCGCCGGCCGGCGCGTTGCGCAGGTGCTCCAGGTCCATCGGGGTGAAATCGACCAGGGCTTCGAGCAGGCTGCGATCGTAGCGGTGGGCGTTGCGGTCGATGGCGTCCTGGGCGCTGGCGTAGGTCATCAGCAGCTTCTCCAGCGCCACGCCCTCGATCGGCGGTTCGCCGGTAGCCGGAACCAGCGAGGCGTTCTCCACCGCGCTGTTGGCCAGGTAGGCGTCCAGCGCCGGGTCGTCCTTCAGGTACAGCTCGGTCTTGCCCTGCTTGATCTTGTACAGCGGCGGCAGGCCGATGTAGACGTAGCCGCGCTCGATCAGCTCCGGCATCTGCCGGTAGAAGAACGTCAGCAGCAGGGTGCGGATGTGCGCGCCGTCGACGTCGGCGTCGGTCATGATGATGATCTTGTGGTAGCGCAGCTTGTCCGGGTTGTACTCATCGCGGCCGATGCCGGTACCCAGCGCGGTGATCAGCGTACCCACCTGGTCGGAGGACAGCATGCGGTCGAAACGCGCGCGTTCCACGTTGAGGATCTTGCCGCGCAGCGGCAGCACCGCCTGGTTCTTGCGGTTGCGGCCCTGCTTGGCCGAGCCGCCCGCCGAGTCACCCTCGACGATGAACAGCTCGGACAACGCCGGATCCTTTTCCTGGCAGTCGGCCAGCTTGCCGGGCAGGCCGGCGATGTCCAGCGCGCCCTTGCGGCGGGTCAGGTCGCGGGCCTTGCGCGCGGCTTCGCGGGCGCGGGCGGCATCGACGATCTTGCCGGCGATGGCCTTGGCCTCGTTCGGGTTCTCCTGCAGGAACTCCTCCAGGCGCGCGCCGAAGGCGTTTTCCACGGCCGGGCGCACGTCGGAGCTGACCAGCTTTTCCTTGGTCTGGCTGGAGAAGCTCGGGTCCGGCACCTTCACCGACAGCACCGCGATCATGCCTTCGCGCATGTCGTCGCCGGTCAGGCTGATCTTGGCCTGCTTGGCGATGCCGTTCTGCTCGATGTAGTTGTTCAGCACGCGGGTCAGCGCGCCGCGGAAACCGGCCAGGTGGGTGCCGCCATCCTTCTGCGGGATGTTGTTGGTGAAGCAGTACATCGTTTCCTGGTAGGAATCGGTCCACTGCAGCGCCACTTCCACGGTGATGCCGTTGTGCTCGCCGCTGACCGCGATGACGTTCGGGTGCAGCGGAGTCTTCAGCTGCGCCAGATGCTCGACGAAGCTCTTGATGCCGCCTTCGTAGTGGAAATCGTCGCGACGGCCTTCGCCACGCTCGTCGGCCAGGATGACCTTGACGCCGGAGTTGAGGAACGACAGCTCGCGCAGCCGGCGCGCCAGGATTTCGTAATGGAATTCGACGTTGCCATGGAACGCGACGGTCGAGGGCCAGAAGCGCACGGTGGTGCCGCGCTTGCTGGTGGTGCCCAGCTGCTTCAGCGGGCCGACCGCGGCACCGTTGCTGAATTCCTGCTGGTAATGGAAGCCGCCCTGGAAGACGTCCAGCAGCAGCTTCTCCGACAGCGCGTTGACCACGCTGACGCCCACGCCGTGCAGGCCACCGGACACCTTGTAGCTGTTGTCGTCAAACTTGCCACCGGCGTGCAGGACCGTCATCACCACCTCGGCGGCGGATACCTCGCGGCCGAGCTTGGCGCTCATCTGCTCGTGCTTGCCCACCGGGATGCCGCGGCCGTTGTCCGACACCGACACCGAGCCATCGGCATGGATCGTCACCAGCACGTTGTCGGCGTGTCCGGCCAGCGCTTCGTCGATGGAGTTGTCGACGACTTCGAACACCATGTGGTGCAGGCCGGTGCCATCGTGGACATCGCCGATGTACATGCCGGGACGCTTGCGGACAGCCTCCAGGCCTTCAAGGGCGGTGATGCTGTTGGCGTCGTAATTGCCGTTGCTGGCCGGAGTGTTCTGTTCTTCGCTCATCGCGCTTGCCGTTGGCTCCACAGGTCACGCGCCGGCCCGGAGGTCGGGGCGTGAGTAAAGAGGGGATCGTCGAAAGTATACCAGCCGGGCCCTTGCGCACCCGGAACCGTCATGGGCGGACCTGGACGGCGCCGTGTTCCACGTGGAACACGGCGGACGGGTGCAGGTGTTCGGCCAGGGCGACAGGGGTCTCGGTGGCGGTAATGAAAACCTGGGCGGGGGTTGCGGCCAGCAGATGCAGCACGCGTTGCTGGTGGTGCCGGTCCAGTTCCGCTCCGAGGTCGTCCAGGGCGATCACCGGCCACTCGCCGCGCTGGGCCGCGTAATCGTCCGCCTGGGCCAGCAGGCAGGCCAGGGCGGTGAGCTTGGCCTGGCCGCGCGACAACGCATCGCGGCTAGGAATCTCCCCATAACCGACCGACCAGTCGGCCCGGTGTGGCCCCACCGAGGTGTGGCCCATGGCGCGGTCGCGCTCGCGGGACAGCAACAGCGCGTCGGCCAGCGACATCTCGTGCCGGCGCCAGCCCGGTTGCAGTTCCAGGCGCTGCAACTGCAGCCCAGGCGCCAGATCCGCCGCAATGGCCACCGCGCGTTCCTGCAGCCGGTCGAGGTAATGCTGGCGCCGCGAGGTCAGCGGCGCCCCCGCCTCGGCCAGTTCATGGTCCCAGGCATCAAGCTGACGCGGGGCGGCGCCCGCCTTCAGCAGGGCATTACGCTGCTTGAGGGCCCGGGTGTAACGACGCCACAGCGAAAGAAAGTCAGGTTCCACGTGGAACAACCCCCAATCGATGAAACGTCGGCGCGGCTCGCTGCCGCCACTGGCCAGGGCGTGGCTGCCCGGCTCGAAAGTGACCACCGCGAGAGCCGCGCACAGCGTTCCGAGTTGCGCTACATCCTCCCCATCAAGACGGCCCTTCCACGCCTGGCCGGCATGACGCAGGCCAGCACGGCGCAGCCGTTCGCCACCGCCGGCTCCCACGCGCTCCTGCCACTCGACGAAGACTTCCAGCGCCTCGGCGCCCTTCTGCACCAGTCCGTCGCGGACCCGGCCACGGAAACTCCGCCCGTACGCCATCAGATGCAGGGCCTCCAGCAGACTGGTCTTGCCCGCACCGTTGTCGCCGGTGATCAGGTTGAGGCCCGGGCGGGGAGCGAGCTCCACGGAATCGAACCGGCGGACCCGGTTCAGCGAGAGACGGACGATGTGCATTGATGCTCGGGAGTAGACGCAACGCCCCGGCGGTTACAACCGGGGAAAAGATCCGCAGCTTAAAGCATCCATCCCCCGGATCGCGTGGTGAGGAGAGTGCCGCCGATCGTCGCCTTCGGGCGCCGCCCAGCGCTGTGGGGGGCCAGTGGGTCCTCCCTGCGTACCCTGTGGATAAATCCGCCGATTTCATCCCGGATCTGGCTACCCACAGCTATCCACAGGGCAATCCCCGCCTTTTCCGCAGGGGTTTCGCCCTATAAATATCCTTTTAAAACAAATAGATAACCTAGTTTTACATAAAATCCAGCACTACCATCACCACAAAGCTTTTGATTTATTTCCAGATTTAAAGCTTTGCAGGCCTCACGCAGACGTTCCCAAGGGGGATCTTTTCTGAGTGCCGACGCATGCCGGAACGGGAACCTTCAACAGGCACCTCGTCGGCTGGACTGGCAGGCGTTCCACATCGGGCAGGGCAGATAGCAACTTCGTCGCTGCCGGGTTCCACGTGAAACCTTGCGTGAACTGCAAGGGGAAAAAAAAGCCCGGCATTGCCGGGCTTGTGTTCCACGTGGAACTGCACGCCTCAGAGACGCAACGGCATGACTACATGCCGGGATTTCTCACTGCTGGCTTCACGTACCAGGGCGGAGGAGTTGGAATCGCGCAACTGGATGACGATGTGCTCATCGCGCAGTGCCGACAGCGCATCGAGCAGGTAGTTCACGTTGAAGCCAATGGCCAGGTCGCTGACCTGGGTATCCGCCTCGATCTCTTCCTGCGCTTCTTCCTGCTCGGGGTTGTGCGCGCTGATCTTCAGCTGGCCCGGCGTGACTTCAACGCGGACGCCGCGGTACTTCTCGTTGGACAGGATGGCCGCACGCTGCAGCGACGCACGCAGGGTTTCGCGGTCCACCTTCACTTCGCGGTCGGCGCCGATCGGGATCACCGCTTCGTAATCCGGGAAACGGCCATCGATCAGCTTCGAGGTGAAGGTGACATCGTCGCGCTTGACCCGCACGTGGCTGCGGCCGACTTCCAGCTCCACTTCGCGGTCGCCGCCCTCGAGCAGGCGCTGCAACTCGGTCACGCCCTTGCGCGGCACGATGATCTGGCGCTTGGAGCCAGTGCTGTTCTCCAGCGCCGTTTCGCACAGCGCCAGGCGGTGGCCGTCGGTGGCCACGCAGCGCAGCAGCTGGTCGCGCAGGTCGAACAGCAGGCCGTTGAGGTAATAGCGCACGTCCTGCTGCGCCATCGCGAACGCGGTGCGCTCGATCAGTTCCTTCAGTGCCGATTCGGGCACTGCCACGCGCTCGGTCGCCTCGACCTCGTCCACGGACGGGAAATCGTTTGCCGGCAGCGTGGCCAGGGTGAAGCGGCTGCGCCCGGCCTGCACGGTGATCTTCTCGCCGGTCTGCGACACGGTTACGCGGCTGCCGTCGGGCAGGGCGCGGACGATCTCGAACAGCTTGCGTGCCGGAATCGTGGTTTCGCCGTCCTGCGCATCCTCGACCGCGATGCGGGAGACCATTTCCACTTCCAGGTCGGTACCGGTCAACGACAGCTGGCCGCCCTGCACCTGGACCAGGAAGTTGGCCAGAACCGGAAGGGTCTGACGGCGTTCAACCACGTTGACGACCTGGGCCAACGGCTTGAGGAAGGCTTCGCGCTGCAGTGTGAAACGCATGTGGTTTCGTGCCCCTATGCTTTTAAAGATGTGGGTTAAATCAAAAGCTTGGTGGTGCTGGTAGAGCCAGATTTGGTTTAAAACACACCCAAGTATTTGTTTTTAAAGGATTTCATTGCATCGAAACCCTCTGTATTACTGGCCCGGAACGGGTGGGGAAAGCTGTGGATAACCTGGCGCCGATCTGGCAGCACATTTTTATCCACAGATTCCCCAGCGTCTGCCCCCGAATGATGCACCGTTTTGTGCGATGACGCCTGTCTCGCGCCGATGCATCATTCGCTGGCCCTGTTGCCACGTCGTTGCCGGTGTCCCGATGCTTTACTCACTCAACTTGCGGATGAGCTTGTCCCAGTCTTCGCGCAGCTTGCCGTCGGTCTCCATCAGCGTGCGGATCTGGCGGCAGGCATGCAGCACCGTGGTGTGGTCGCGGCCGGCGAAGGCGTCGCCGATTTCCGGCAGGCTGTGTTCGGTCAGCTCCTTGGTCAGCGCCATTGCCACCTGCCGCGGCCGCGCCAGCGAACGGGTGCGGCGCTTGGACAACAGGTCCTTGATCTGCAGGCCGTAATAGTCGGCCACGGTCTTTTGGATGTTGGGAATGCTGATTGCCTGCTGCTGCGCGCGCAGCAGGTCGCGAAGGGTTTCCTGGGCGAACTCGGTGGTGATCGCGCGTCCGGTGAAATTGGCGCGCGCGGTCAGCGTGTTGAGCGCGCCTTCCAGGTCACGCACGTTGGAGCGCATCTTCTTGGCGATCAGGAACGCGACGTCATCGGGAATCTCGGCGCCGCGCTCGCGGGCCTTGGCCAGCACGATGGCCGCGCGGGTCTCGAAATCCGGCGGTTCGATCGCCACCGACAGGCCCCAGGCCAGGCGCGACTTCAGCCGCGCTTCCAGGCCCTCGACTTCGCGCGGATAGCGGTCGCAGGTCAGGATGATCTGCTGCTTGCCGTCGAACAGCGCGTTGAAGGTGTGGAAAAACTCCTCCTGGGTGCGGTCCTTGCCGGCGAAGAACTGGATGTCGTCGATCAGCAGCGCGTCCACCTGCTGGAACTGGCGCTTGAACTGGTCCATGGTCTTTTCCTGCAGCGCCCGGATCATGGCGCTGAAGAACTGCTCCGAACGCAGGTACAGCACCCGCGCGGCCGGGTTGGCCTGGCGCATGGCGTTGCCGGCGGCCAGCATCAGGTGGGTCTTGCCCAGGCCGGTGCCGCCGTACAGCAGCAGCGGGTTGTGCGCACGGTCGCCGGGCTTCTGCGCCGCCTGGAAGGCGGCGGCCAGGCCCAACTGGTTGCTGCGGCCTTCGACGAAGTTGGCGAAGGTGTAATGCGCGTCCAGGTTGCCGTTGAACGGCACCGCCGGTGCGGCGGCCGCGGCAGTGGCCGCAGGCGCGGCCGCCACCACCGGTTCGGCCGCGCGCGGGCGCGAACCGATCTCCAGCTGCACGTCGGTGACGTCGGCGAAATAGCGCAACAGCTCCTGGATGCGCGGCAGGTAGCGCTCGCGCACCTGGTCGACGATGAAGGCATTCGGGGCGTACAGCACCATGCTGTCGGCGCGGTGGTCGGCCTGCAACGGCTTCAACCAGGTGTGGACATCTTCGGGCGGGAACTCCGCTTCGAGACGTTCGATACAACGGGACCAGGCATCCAT